>NZ_JAOANA010000004.1:0-248770 GCF_032335535.1 Alkalihalobacillus sp. MEB130 | reverse complement strand
TTCATCGGAAAAAGTCTAAAACATCCAAAGGAAGACAGAAGGTTCCGGATAAACCTAAAGAAACTGTTGATATTGGGAATGTTGCGTTATCTAAAGTAAGGTAAAGAAAAAGTATATGTTTAATTCGCAGAATTTAAAATGGATAAAAATGGGAACAAAGCTAACTCTTATTAAGGTTAGCTTTGTTGGCTCAAAGACCAGAAAAGTAAATGTAATTTTATTACTTATTTGGGGTATTGTCCTATCTATGCAACACTAGTGGGTCAGACCCCTCTGTATATCTTCACTGCGTTAATTAGCTATAGATTGTAAGGCGGCGGCAATATCAATTTCTCCAAACCCATAATAAGGATCATGACCATCTACACCTAAATCTTTTGCTGTCGACCTCATCACATTATAGACTTCCTCGTTCGATAAATCAGGTCGAAGCGATCGAATGAGTCCAGCTAGTCCAGCTACGTGAGGCGCTGCCATAGATGTTCCAGACATGACGACATAGTTGTTATCTGGAAATAAGCTAGGTATATGCTCGCCTGGGGCTGCCACGTCAATATGTTCTCCGTAATTGGAGAAGAAAGCACGATTTCTCGCATCATTTACAGCTGCCACGGTAAAGACCTCTTCGTAGTGTGCTGGGTACATTGGATCCTGAACATTATCGTTACCAGATGCAGCAATAAGGATTACATCTTGTTCGTATGCATACCGAATCGCATCATGAAGCAATTCTGACGGATAATAATCACCAAGACTCATATTGATTACATCTGCTCCTTGTTCTACAGCCCAATAAATGCCCTGTGCCACTTCAAAGGAAGAACCTTCTCCTTCATCATTTAATACTTTGACTGGCAAAATTGTACTATCCCAAGAAATACCAGCAATTCCAGTAACGTTATTCGTTAAAGCCGCAGCTACACCAGCAACATGGGTTCCGTGTCCATGTGCATCAGAAAAGTCACTAGAATCATCAAATGAATTGTAGCCAGGGCCTAATTTTTCTGCAATATCGAGATGATTTGGGTCAACTCCTGTGTCTAATATAGCAATTTTAACGCCACGGCCCCCTGATAAATTCCATCCCTCATCAATTTCAATTTGATCAAGGTTCCACTGGTATGGCTCAAAAAATTCATCATTTGGTTTCGTTTGTAAAACATTTTGTTGAACTTGTTCCCTTGGAGCAGTCTGCCTTGGACTAGGATTTGGACTACGCCGAACGGTAGGGGATGAAGTTCTATTTCTGGTCTCGTTTGGATCGGTAGAAAACAGAATAACTTGCTTAGAAATTTTATAATTTGGTTCGACTAGTGACAAATCATAATCGCGACGTAAGCGCTCGATCAGCTCTTGAGTTGATTCTGTTTTCGATTCTACAACAAACAGAGGGTTATGGTCTTCTAGAACATGAAAATCACGGTTTTCGGCAAGCCATGTTGGAGCAAACTCTGAATGCTTAAATTTAATAACGGCTTGATGTTCATAAAATGGTCTTTGTAGATGTTCGGGTTGTTGTTCGTCTGAATGAACAACAATTTGCCAACCTAATTCAGGAACTGTTTCGGACTCTAACTTTTCAGGAATATCAGCTGTTGTTTCCCACTCTACCTCTGGATCGGCACCAGAAACAAAGAATGTTCCATTTGCATCAGCGACAGAAGCGAGACCTTTCACAAATGACCGTACAAAAGATAAATCAATCTCACCTAAAACGGTTCTACCGTCTTCGAGGTCTTCTCCCATAAGCATATATTGTTGCCCGTCAACAGAATAAGGATCAGAAAAGTTACTTTTCATATGACGATGAGTTAATTTATCTGGATCCAAACGCTCTACCTCACCAACTTCTTCAATTACTTTACCTTCTTCAAGAATAGCAAAACCATGAAAGTGAGGATGTTCTGTGATTTCTTCTTGAAATCGTGACCTAAGTTCTTGGTCACTTAAGTTTTGGTCTGCCCATCTTTGCATCTGCGCAGAGAGTTGTTTTAAAAACATCGATGTTGTCATGGCTAGATCCTCTGCCATTAAATGATTCATAGCTGATACTTCTAGATCTTGAGGGATTTTTTTCGTTTGGATTGAAAATTCGTTATCATCAATTAGAGCTCGTCCGATAATGGCAAGGCCAATTCCGACGAGACCAACAATTAATACTGTTTTTGCCATTCTCCATAACATTATGTTGTTTCATCCTTTCTGTTATGAGTAAAAAAGTATGCCATCAAAAGTTCGTCATCATACGATTCATTTATGAAAACCTGTTCTTTCTGTACGCCTTCTACAATAAAACCGACTTTTTTATATAGAGCTATAGCCACTTTGTTAGTCGCAAACACGGTTAAACACAATTTATGCAATTGGTGTTGTCTGCACCATGCGAGTGTATATCCATCACTTTTTTGCCAATTCCCTTTCCTTGTGCATCTTGATGCAACCATGTTCGAAAGAGTCCTGTATGTCGTTTCATTTCTAAGTCTCCATGAATCACTCTAGCAATTCCACGGGCAATACCATTTACCTCGATCACAATGTACATGTTCCCATTCTCTTTCATCTTTTTGATAAATGCTTGTTCTTCCTCAAGTGTGCGCACACGTTCTTTTTGTATAAACGCCCCCTGTTTAATGATAGATGAGACAGAATCCAAAATATCTTGTGCATCGTTCAATTGAGCAGGGCGAAGGATAATCGTTGATTCGTCTTTAGCAATAAATCTTTCAGTTGAAATTTCACTTACCGTGCTCATTTTATTCCGCTCCTTCTTTTGGATGCCAAAACCTCGAATGATCTTTATCAATTGTTGTTTCTAAAATATGTGAGACAGGGACGATTTCTACTTGCTCTTTTTTAAACGTGGACAGAGAGTTTGAAATGCCAGAATAGGTCTCATTACCTTTAACCCCAACATGGCCAATAGCTATTGCCTTATGGTGTTTTTGAGCAATCTTTAGCAAAGAATTCATTTGTTTGTTCACATGCTGTCTAGAAGAATGAGTATCATCAATAAAGATGCTTCTTTTTGCGTAAGGAATATTCATTTCTTCAGATAACTTTGGAATAACGGAAGAAGAGCTAGTTCCACTATCTATAACATATAATCCATTTTCTCTAGCTACTTCTAGAATGACTCTCATAATGCGTTCATCTTCAACTATTTTAGATCCCATATGATTATTAATTCCCTTGGCATATGGAACATTTTCAATGGCTGCAAGAACCCTTTTTCGAACCTCATCGTTTGTGAGATCACTTGTAATCGCATTTGGGCCAAGCCAAGAAGCTTTTCCTTTCTTCGGTTCCATCGGCATATGGATCATTACTTCAAGCCCAGCTTTATGGGCAAGTATCGCTTGGTCAGTAGATTGCTCCATAAAAGGCATGACTGCAACTGTAATAGGGATGTCTCCATCTAAAAAAGAACGAACACCTTTTACATTGCCACCAAAGTCATCAATGATTATGGCGACTTGGTTTGTTTCACTAGCAGAGGAGACAGGGATAAATGCATAAAACGAGAGGAGAAAACTACATAAGGATATAGAAAGAATGAATCGTAATCGCATAGACAACCACCTTTTCTTGATCACATTTGTGTTGTTAGTTTGTCAAAGGACTTTACGTTCTATGATAAAAACATAAAAATAAGATGGAAAGTTCATATATAAGAAAAAAACATGCATAACGATTGCTCGTCATACATGTTTTATTTTCGAATATTAAATGCAGCGTTAAGCTGTCCGCGTAACATACGATCACGCACTTCTTTCTTTTGCATTTGTTTTTGTTCCATTTTTCGGATCTCAAACGTCTGCATACCATCTTCCATTTTATTGGCAATATCTAGTAATCGTTCTACATCAAGAAACGAATACTTTCTTGTTCCACCTTTTGACCGTTCTGGATAGATTAGTTTTCTCTCTTCATAATAACGAATCTTTCTCTCAGAAAGGCCAGTTAACTCACTAACAATGCCAATCGTGATTACTTTTTTATCTTTATAAGTTGACACCCATTCCACCCCTTATTAAGTTAGAATGTTCAGATCTTTTTCTTATCATATCATAGATAAAGGCAATCGGTGTTTAGGGATGTCAGATAATCTGACGAAAATTATTGGAAATGTAACATTCAGCTTGAAAGGGCTTGTCTTTTAAAAGTGAATGTTTCATATTATATTGAGATCAAGCTTTCCTTGTATTATAATTGATAAATCATATAAATAAAGTCGGGATTCAGATAATAGAAAAAGATAGAGTAAAAGGAGAATGACAATGAATAAAGGATATGTATACTTAATTGGTGCAGGACCAGGGGATGTCCGCTTACTGACGGTAAAAGGTCAGCAATGTCTAGAAAAGGCCGATGTTGTCTTATATGATCGACTCGTGAATCCTTTAATGTTAGAAATGACGAAACCGGATGCAGAACTCGTTTATTGTGGCAAGCTACCGGATCGGCACTTACTTAGACAAGAGGCGATAAATGACTTGCTTGTTAAATATGCTCTAGAAGGAAAAGAAGTTGTTCGATTAAAAGGGGGAGATCCGAGTGTATATGGGCGTGTTGGCGAAGAGGCTGCTGCGTTAGAAGAAGCTGGAGTTGGATATGAAATTGTTCCGGGAATAACAGCAGGGATTGGAGCTGCTACGTATGCGGGTGTTCCAGTAACACATCGAGATCATGGGGCATCCTTTGCCATTGTAACGGGACATGACAAATCTCCTTCTGGACAACCGATTATTGATTGGAAAGGCTTAGCTACAGGAATAGATACGATTGCCTTTTATATGGGAGTGAAAAACTTACCTTATATATGCGAACAACTTATTGAACATGGCCGTGATCCTAATACACCGGTACTATTAGTTCAGTGGGGGACTGTTGGAAAGCAAAAAACATTAAGTGGAAATTTAGCTTCCATATCTGAACTTGTTAGAAAGGAGAACTTCTCTAATCCTGCTATTACGTTAGTAGGAGAAGTGGCAAAGCTCCGAACGAAACAAAGTTGGTTTGAACGTCAACCTTTATTCGGCAAACATATTTTATTTGGAAGAACAACGGAAGGTGGAAGTGATATAGCTCGTGAGCTAACGAAATTAGGGGCTGATGTTTTTCAATATCCACGTTTTGTCACAAAAGATCAACAAGATGTGACCGTTCATTTTGAAACATATGATCAGATAATATTTCATTCACCGAAATCGGTTCATTGGTTCTTTGATCAATTAAAAAAGAAGCGCATCGATATTAGATCTCTTTCCGCCTGTTTTTATGGAGCTTCAAAAAAATCTATTAAAGCAATTGAATCCTATGCTTGTATTGGAATGTCAGTTGGAGAGATGGTTGAAGAAAAAAAGAGGTTAGTCATTGGCTCTAGTCATTGGGAGGTTAGAGAAAAGAAGCGGGTCGAGCTTTATAGTAATCATGATTTTTGTGTATCTCATAGGGATGAAATAGTTGAACAATCCAATTTCACTTGTCAGAGAGTTCTGGATGAAAATCGTGTCGATACCATTGTTTTTCCAAGTGCAGAAGCAGTCAAAGTGGTAACGGAGCATATTGCTCATTGTCATGAAACACCAGATTCATTATCTAGTCGTGCGAACATTATTTGTTTTGGTCCGGAAACATATAAGGCTGCGAGTGAACTGGGGTATAAAGTAGATTCTACTTTGCAAGAGCCGACAAAAGAAGAGTTACTTAACGTTTTACAACACTTCAAATAAAAGAGTAGGTGAAATGGATGCAAGCCATATTGTATGTTGGACATGGAAGTCGAGTGAAAGCCGGAAATGATGAACTATTGGCTTTTGTAGAGAAGGCCAAAAACGAACACCCGCAAATATCGATTCAAGAATGTTGTTTTTTAGAATTAGCAGAACCAACCATTGAAGAAGGTGTACAGGCATGTGTGAAGCAAGGAGCGACGAAGATAGCTGTCGTTCCCCTTCTCCTCTTAACTGCTATGCATGCAAAAGTCGATATTCCAGAAGCAATTGATAAAATGAAGGAGAAGTATCCTGAAGTACGGTTTTCATACGGAAGGCCAATTGGGATCGAATCAACAGTCGTTACGATTGTTAAGGATCGGTTACGTGCAGCTGGTTTTGATTTTTCGAATGAAAGACCTAAGTACGAGGAACGTAAGCCTATTAGTATTCTTCTTGTAGGACGTGGAAGCAGCGATCCTGATCAAACAAGTGATTTGATGAAAATTGCTCGACTTGTATGGGAATACACCCCAGTGGACGAAGTTGATGTTTGTTTCTTAGCTGCAACACGGCCGAATGTTGAAGAAGGATTAGTACGAATGAATCGTCTACCTAATCACACAGTATACGTTGTACCCTATTTGTTATTTACAGGAGTTTTAATGAAAGAACTCAAAGAACAATTGGATGAATGGTCCAAACAAACGGATAAACAATTTATTCTTTGTGATTACCTTGGATTTGATGATCAATTAGTATCGGTTTTAGGAAGGAGAGTACAAGAGGTTTTGGAAGAGAGGGTACAAGTGAACTGTGATACTTGTAATTTTCGTGTCCAACCTTCTGCAATAGTGGGTTCATCAAAATGAGTCTTTTACCGATTATGCTTAAACTTGAAGGAAAAAGAGCAGCAATAGTAGGAGCTGGGAAAGTAGCAGCGCGACACATTCCGAAGCTGTTAGAGGCTGGAATTAAAGAAGTGGTTGTATATGCGCCTACTCTACATCCAATTCTAGAAGGTTACCAAGACCATCTGTCCTTTACTTGGGTAAAAGAGGTTGTTCAGTTTAATTCAACCTTTAATGAAGAGCTTTTATTTTTAATGACAGATGATAAAACTCTTCATAGAAACCTCTATCGTCGGAAGAAATCGTTTCAGCTTATTTATGTTGCAAACGATGCTAATCTTAGCGATTTCCATTTTCCGATGACGATGCAAAAAGGGAAATTCTCTTTTTCTTTATCTACAGGAGGCGCTAGCCCGACATATGGAAAAAAGATAATGAAGGAAATAGAGTTGGCTTTGCCGGATACTATAGATGAAGACTTAGTATTTTTGGAAAAAGCTAGAAAATTAGTGCTTAAAAGTAATTTAAGTCAAAAGGATCGAAGACTGTTATTGCAGAACTGTGCATCAGCTGAATGGTTGCAAGATCCGGATCGAGATCAAAAGGTAATGAAATGGATTGAAGAAATTACTAGTGGAGGGTCAACGCGAACGTAGTTACAGTAGGTGGGTCTTTCCTAATCTAGACCAGATGGGGAAGAGTGGCTGATTAAAATACTAAGGGGTGCCTAAAAAAGGTCATAATGACGATTTTAGGCACCCCTTTAGTTTTATTTACTATAAGACAACTTGGCAATGGCATCGTGTTGATGAATGGATTCTTCATTTCGACATTGCACTTCAAAAGAGCGGACTGCTTCATGTTCATATAGATCGGCTGCAACAAGTCGAACAAGGTCTTCTACAAAACGAGGGTTCTCATAAGCTCTTTCAGTTACAGCTTTTTCATCAGGACGTTTTAAAACTGGGAACAATATAGAACTTGCGTTGCTCTCAGCGGCTTCTAACAATACTGCTTTCCAATCTGCTTCATATCCTTCATCTACAGTTACAGTCATCGTGACGAAACTACGTTGATTATGTGCACTATATTCACTGATTTCTTTAGAACAAGGGCAAAGCGTTGTAACGGCACCAGTAAGTGTGATCACCGATGTATAACCTTTATCTTCATCAAACGTGACATCGTAAGTAATATCTGCGTGTGCCATTCCTTCTTTTTGCATTGCAGGACTTGTCTTAGTGAAAAACCAAGGAAACGTTACACGGACATTTGCCGCTCTTTGTTTCATTTCGCGTGCCAAAATGGCGGTGAATTCACGCAAGGTTTCATCTGTTAAAAGATGAGATTGGAAAAATAAATGAAGTTGTTCTGTAAGACGACTCATATTAATACCTTTATAATTTTGATCAAGACTCGTCGTTAAAGCGAATGTTGCTGTTGTTGTTTGCGTTGTTGGTGCTAACTCAGACTCAATCATAACAGGATACTTCACATCGGAAATTCCAACTTGTTGAATTGGGAAATAAAAATCATCTGGTTTATTTTGCAAGTCTGGCATCTTTTCTTTGTCGGTTGGCTTTGATCCTACTATAGGCTCAACCGTCCCGAAATGACGATGACGCTCAGCCTTAGGTGGTAAAGAACGTTTCATCTGATCTATCACTCCTGAAAGTTAATTCTATTAATGAATGTTCAAATGAAGAGAAACTTACTCTCTTTGCTCACTCGAACAACTATTACAATCCTAGCATAACACGGTCTAACATAGGGTATTTTATGCGAATGCCAAAAGGTTGCGGTTATGCTTACTCCATATTACACTACAAAGGGAAAAGGAAACAAGAATATCGCTTGTTTTCTATAAAGAGATTGCATTGAAAATAATGGGAAGAAGGTATAACATGAAAAAAGGGACAGGAATTTGGATTTTGTTGGCAGGGCTACTACTAGTACTAGGATTAATCATCCCTATTACAGTAACGGTCCCAGGTGATACAAGAGTAATACTTGACCACACTCATCAAGTCTACAGTGCACCAGCTTGCTTTGATCAGGCCGAATTAACCAATAATTTAGAAGAAACTACATTGCAATATGCACTAGATCTTGAATATGAAAGCGAATCTAGCTGTACTGATCATGAACTGCAAGATTCGAAACCATTCTTAATTGGAATTTTTCAATAGGTTAGGAGAAGAGGTGAGTAGTTGAGCAAATGGAGTTTTTTTATATTATGTTTGTTGATTTTATCTGGCTGTGATTCCCTAATCTCATCAAAAACTAGCAATCAATCGTCCATAAGGGAAATTGCATTGTCAGAAAATGAAGAAGTCATTTTCTCTTTGCTTGCTGATCGGATTTTTTATTTTGAGTTTCAAGATCGTACAAAACAGTTTCAATCAATTGAAATAGGTGTGGAGTATTATTATTATGGTGAGTTAGTAGAGAGTATGGGTGGATTGAAAATGGGTGCAAATGATCCCGAACTGGATTCTGGAGATGAAAGAGTTAGGTTGCTATTTACAATAGATTCGAATGAAGAGGGGCAGGAACTTCTTCTTGATGGATCATTACGGCTTTTATTTGACAGTGGAAGTTCCGGATCTACCGATTATTCTTTCAGCCGTGATCTAGTTGAACGTGGTGCTAACTCATGGGGATACTTATTTGAGGAGCAGGAAGAAGTCATTTTGGATAAAAAAATGTATTCCGCTTACTTTGTTGAAAATATAGAAAAGGATTATATGAGAAGCTTCGATCTTGACGTAGCATTACAGCCCAATACAGATTTTGAACATGTGTACTTGTATTATATAGAAATAAGTGAAAAGCCTCTTGTAGATTAAAGGAAGGAGATGAGTGGAATACTCGCTCCTCTTTTTTGTGTGTAGTTGAATTTGGGAGCCTTTGCCAACAATCGGCGATGATTGTATGGAACATTGTGGTGAGAATCACTGATGAAGATTCACGAGGTCATGTACGTGAAAAACGTTGAAGAATCGTTTTGCACAACTTGATTCGTTATGCTATATTGAGAATGTTCAAAAAACTTATGATATGAAGAGATAATTGAAGAATAAGGGAGCTGGAGACAAAAGATGAAAGTAGCGAAATTCGGGGGAACATCAGTCGCAAGTGCGGAGCAAATTAAAAAGGTAGCTTCCATTGTAGCAGAAGACAAAGAGAGAAAGATTATCGTCGTTTCCGCACCTGGAAAACGAAGCAGTGAAGATACAAAAGTAACAGATCTTCTTATCCAACTTGGAGAAACTTATTTGAAAAATGAAGATACAGAACTAGAATTACAAGCTGTCTTAGATCGTTATGAAGACATAGCAGAAGGGTTAAATGTAGGGAAAGAGATCGTCGCGACAATTGAAGCAGATTTAAGGGAACGATTGCAATTTGATCGTAATCGTCCCGGAGCGTGTATGGACTTAATTAAAGCAAGTGGTGAAGATAATAATGCAAAATTAATTGCAGCTTATTTTCAAAGCATAGGTTTAAATGCTACTTATCTAAATCCACAAGAGGCAGGTCTTTTTGTCAGTGATGAACCAGGAAATGCACAAGTTTTACCAGAAGCATATGATCATTTAAAGGAATTACGGAATCGTAATGAGATTATTGTATTTCCAGGCTTTTTTGGTTATTCAAAAGAAGGGACACTCGTAACCTTTTCCCGTGGGGGATCAGATATTACAGGATCTATTGTAGCAGCTGGTGTAAAAGCTGATTTGTACGAAAACTTTACGGACGTTGATTCTGTTTTTGCAGCTAACCCCAATATCATTGATAACCCAGTTAAAATTAAAAAGATGACTTATAGAGAAATGCGTGAATTATCTTATGCTGGTTTCTCTGTATTCCATGATGAAGCCTTGTTCCCTGCATTTAGAAATGGAATTCCAGTTTGTGTGAAGAATACAAATAACCCTTCTTCTTCAGGAACAATGATTATTTCAGAACGAGAATATTTCTTGAACCCGGTTATTGGGATTGCAGCAGATGAAGGATTTGCAACGATTTATGTACGTAAGTATTTGATGAACAGAGAAGTTGGATTTGGTCGTAAATTACTCCAAATTCTAGAAGATGAAGGGTTATCTTATGAACATATGCCATCAGGAATAGATGATACTTCTGTCATTTTACGACAGGCGCAATTAACAGATGAAATTGAAGAAAGAGTCGTTGCCAGAATTCAAGAAGAATTACAAGTAGATGATGTATATGTTGAACATGATTTTGCGATGGTAATGATTGTTGGTGAAGGTATGCATAATACAATTGGTATTTCTTCTCGTGCAACAGCGGCTTTAACAAGAGCTAATGTCAATATTGAGATGATTAACCAAGGTTCTTCGGAAGTAAGTTTAATTCTAGGTATTCATGCTTCTGATGCTGATCGAACGGTTGTGGAATTGTACCATGAGTTCTTTGGTGGAGCGGATGAAACGGTGCAATAGCCAAAGAGAAAGAACGAGGGGAACTCCCCTCGTTCTTATTTGCGTTCTGTTAATGTTTGAATCATGGCCTTCATTTCGGCAACCTCGCGTCGTAACTCTTTGATTTCGGTGTTTTTCTCGATTTCTTCTTCTTCGTCGTTAGCTTTTTCCACATTGTTAACAATTACCCCGATAAAGAGGTTGAACACGATAAACGTACCAACAAGAATGAAAATGACAAAGTATATCCATGACCAAGCAACTTCAGCGAAGATCGGTCTCATAACCCCACTAGCCCAAGATTCTAACGTAACGACCTGGAATAAGGTTAAGAGAGAGAGTTGTAAATTCCCGAAGTATTCAGGAGCAACTCCGGCGAATAACATCGTTCCGATAACTGCAAAAATATAGAAGATAATACTCATTAAAATCATAATGTTTCCGAGTGCTGGAATCGTCATTAGTAAAGCATCAACTAGACGACGTAATGACGGAATCACAGAGATGGCACGTAATACACGAAGAACACGTAAAATACGTAGAACTGTAACAAAGTGTGCACCGACAAAAATGTGACCAGCAGCCACAATTAAAAAATCAAACCAGTTCCAACTGCTTTTAAAGAAATCTTTCGTTGGTCTAGTCGCGATGAATCTCATCGCTATTTCGATAGTGAAAATCCACAAGAGTAGATAATCAAGAAAATAAAACCATTCATAATAATCCCTATATAAGCTCGGATATGTCTCTAGTCCAACAATAATAGCATTAATTAAAATAAGGAAGATAATAGTTGATGTAAAGGCACGGTGATAGACAATCTTCTGAACCATACGAATAAAAGGTGATTTTGATAGTTCTGTATTTTTATGTTCCATGTTTATGAATAGCTCCTTCAAAACAAATCTAGTTTCTATTTTACTAGATTTTGCGTTCGGGCAAAAGGGTTTGTTTGATGTGTTTGTAGACATGCTTTGGGGGTGTTCAAAAGGTTGAATTAGAGACCTTTTTGAACACCCCCATAACGTATAATTAGTTTGTTTTAGTATAGACCTCTCCTAATTCTTTTGATCTGGAAATGGCTCTAGTTACAGCTTGGAACATAGCTTCTTGGCTTTTTTGTTCTCGAAGAACGTTAATGCCAGCTTCTGTAGTTCCGTTGGGGCTCATCACCTCTTCGTATAACTCCTTTGAAGATTTTGTAGTAGATTGAAGTCGTTTTCCTACCCCTACGATCGTTTGAGTAATTAGAGCAGATGCTTCTTCCTGAGTTAAACCAGCTTCTTTTGCTGCTTGTTCCATTGCCTCGACAAGATAGTAGAAATAAGCAGGGCCACTTCCGGCGAGTCCGGTAACAGCATCTAATTTGTCTTCAGCTACAATGGTTGTCGTTCCTACAGCTGAAAATAATTGTTCTACTTCTCTTAGCTGTTTATCTGTAGCATAGGCACCTTTTGTGATTGCTGTAGCGGAGGCGCCAACTTTTGCTGACGTATTTGGCATCGTTCGAACCACTCCAGCTTTAGACCTAAGTAAATCTTCAATATAAAAAGTAGGGATTCCCGCAAGGACGGAAACAAAAAGTTGCTGATCACTAGTCATTTCTTGAATATCTTCAATTGCTTCTTTTACATGTTTTGGTTTCATGGCCAAAACAACAATATCTCCATGACGAACAGCTTCAGCACGATTTGCATTTGTTCGAATTCCATAATTTTGTTCAAGATCAAGTAATTTCTGTTGGTCAGATAAGTTTGTAGCAATAATGTTTTTTGGATTTACGACTTGTTGTCTTACTAATCCCCCAATGATGGCTTCCGCCATAGAGCCCGCACCTAAAAAAGTAATGGTTTTGTTTTGTAACACTAATCTCACCTAGCCTTTCACTTGTCCTGTTCCTTGAACGATATATTTTGTTGAAGTGAGTGCTTCTAGACCCATTGGCCCGCGAGCATGTAGTTTCTGTGTACTAATTCCAATTTCTGCCCCAAAGCCAAATTCAAAACCATCTGTAAAACGTGTAGAGGCATTATGATAGACAGCAGCTGCATCGACTTTATTTAAGAAATCTGCTACATTGTTGGAATCTTCGCTAATAATGGATTCCGAATGTTTCGTACCATACTGATGAATATGTTCAATCGCCTCGTCTAATGTATCCACTACTTTTAAAGCAACTTTTAAGTCAAGAAATTCATCAGCCCAATCGGTTTCATTTGCCGTGTCAATTCTTGAATCATAGTTTTTGGTTCTTTCATCACCTACGAAAGTAACTCCTTTATCAGCAAGTGCTTGAACCAACTCAGTAAAGTGATTAGTCGCCCAAGCTTCATTTACTATGATTGTCTCAGCAGCATTACAAACAGATGGTCGTTGCGTTTTCGCATTAACTGCGATCGAAACAGCCATGTCTTTATCGGCATTGTGGTCAATATATAGATGGCAATTTCCCACACCTGTTTCAAGGACTGGAACAGATGCATTTTTTACAACTGATTGAATAAGTGACGCTCCTCCGCGTGGAATGAGTACATCTAAGTATTCGTTTAAGGTAAACATCTCTGTCGCGGTCTCACGACTTGTATCTTCAATTAATTGAATGGCTTCCGTAGGGATGGTTGTTTGCTCTAATGCTCGTTGAACGACGTTAACAAGGGCTGTGTTAGAGTGGATAGCGGATGAACTTCCGCGTAAAATAACGGCATTTCCAGCTTTTAAACAAAGACTAGAAGCATCAATAGTAACATTAGGTCTAGCCTCATAAATCATTCCTATTACCCCAAGTGGGACACGCACTTTTTGAATAGATAACCCATTTGGGCGTTGAATCGTTTCTAATTTTTCACCAACTGGGTCATTAAGAGAGATTACTTGTCTAATTCCTTCTGCCATATCTTTTAATCTTGCTGAAGTTAACGTTAAACGATCGATAATTCCTTCATTTGTTCCATTCTCACGAGCGATTTGAATATCTTTTTTATTTTCCACTAAAAGGTATTCTTCTTCTTGTATGAGTTGAACAGCTATTGCTTCAAGAGCATCATTTTTTTCTTTTGTTGTTTTTGTTGCTAGAACTCTAGCAGATTCACTCGCTTTTTTTGCTTTTGTTCTTAATTCGCTCATCGTTTCATCGTCTCCTTTATATGTGGTACCCATTCATTACGGTGAATGACAACAGGTTGTTTATGTTTGGTTGTATCTTGTTTAGCAGCTTGTTGGTTACGGTAATGAGTTAATTCATCAGAAGTCATATTTGCCTTCCCTTTGCCAATGAGGGTTCCGTTTTCATTGAGAACCTCGACCACATCACCTGTTGTGAATTTCCCTTCAACAGTTGTAATTCCAACAGGCAAAAGGCTTTTCCCGCGATGCAACAATGCCTGTTCAGCGCCTTTATCAATTATGAGCCGAGCTGAGATTGATGAATGAAGGGCTATCCATTGCTTCGTAGTAGGCATGACTGTTTCGTGTTGGAATGAACCAATGTACGTTCCATCACCTTTTCCTTCAAGAATATCAATAAAGGTCTCTTGCTGAACTCCTTTGCCTATGAAGACATTTACTCCAAGTGATAAAGCAGTTTGGGCTGCACTGACTTTTGACTTCATGCCACCTGTACCAACTTTAGAAGTGGATTCACCTGCAAGAGCAAGTAATTCCTCTGTTACATAAGGCAAATAATGGATTTTCTTAGCTTGAGAATTCGTATGTGGGTTATCGTCGTAAAGACCATTTACATCGGTCATAATGCAAAGGGTGTTAGCGTGAATTAACCCGCTCACAAGGGCAGATAGCATATCATTGTCACCAAACGTTAATTCTTCAATGGATGTAGAGTCATTTTCGTTAATGATGGGAATGGCCCCGCGCTTTAAGAGTTCAGTTAACGTTGAATACGCATTTCCATAGCGAGTTTCATCTGAAAAATCTTGCCTTGTTAATAGCAGTTGTGCTGGTGTTAATTGGTGAACTCCAAATTGCTCAATATAGGCTTGCATGAGCATCGCTTGACCAACAGCGGCCGCCGCTTGTTTGCCGGCAATCGTTACCGGTCTATTAGGATAACCTAATGCTTTAAACCCAGCAGCTACAGCTCCGGAGGAGATCACAATCACTTCATGACCAGCCAGTTTAATTTGGGCGATTGCTTTGACAAATTCAGTGACTTTTTCCATACTTAAAGCACCATGTTTTGTCGTTAATGAACTACTACCAATTTTAACAACTAGACGTTGTCGACTCATGTTACTCTCCTCATTTCAATAAATTAGCGTAAGGTAAAAAATAAAAAAGCTCTCCCGTCCTCTCAATAAGGACGGAAGAGCTTGTCTCCGCGGTACCACCTTAGTTGGCAAATGCCCACTCTTACCCGTATCGTGGGAAACGGTCAATCTTTCAAAGAGTAAATGACTTGAAAGCTGACTAGCTCCAGGGCAGGTTCAATGTCATTAGTGGTGATGACTCTTTCAGCCGGTGGAGTCACTCTCTTTACACATAATCTTCATTTACTTATCCCTATCTACGCTATTCTTATGTTTGTTTTTTTACCATTATATGAGGGGAAAGCAAAGTAGTCAACTCTCATAAGGAAAAAACAAGAGAGTTTTTTTATTTTTCAAAAAAACAGAAAGAATTGATTGGTATAAAAAAACAAATCAGGCAAATCAGTCGAAGGAGTGGAAAGATGATGAAAAGGAACAAAGTCGTTTGGATAACAGGAGCATCAAGCGGATTGGGAAGAGATCTCGCAATAGAAGCTAGCAAACAAGGATATGATGTTGTTCTGTTAGCGCGAAATAGAAGCAAGTTACATGAATTGAAAAAAGAGATTGAGTCCAATAGGGGGAAAGCCTTCGTATATCAACTCGATATTAGTCAAACTTCAATGATTGAAGATAAGATGAATAAAATTATGCAAGAAGTTGGACAAATAGACGTATTAATTAATAATGCAGGTTTTGGAGTTTTTGATAAAGTGGAGTTCGCTAATATGAATGATGTAGAAGAAATGTTTTCTGTCAATGTTGTTGGTTTGATTGCTCTCTCGAAAGCAGCGCTTTCCTATATGTTGAGAAATAACAATGGACATGGACATATCATTAATATCGCTTCCCAAGCTGGAAAGCTCTCAACACCAAAATCAAGTGTATATGCTGCAACAAAGCATGCTGTCCTCGGCTTTACAAATGGGCTGAGACTAGAGCTAATGGATACGAATATCCATATAAGTGCCGTAAATCCTGGTCCCATTAAAACTCCTTTTTTTGACAGAGCAGATCAAGAAGGAACATATGTTAAAAATGTGGAGCGATGGATGCTTCAATCTGAAGAGGTCGCACGTAAAACAATTCAGTTAATTAAAAAGCCGAAACGTGAATTAAATATGCCAAAATGGATGAATGTGGGTTCTACTTTATATCTATTAATGCCTAAAGCGATTGAGAGGGTTGCTGGAAAGCGATTGAATCAAAAATAAAAGGAGATGAAAACCGTTTATGACCAAGCGATATCATTGCTGTGCCACATGCATGCATTTTTCTGCAAAAAAGAAAACAGAAGGAGGGATGCGATACGATTGCATCCGATTAGGGTATGAAACAAAGCCGACTTATACATTTTCTTGTTGGGATCCAAAAGAACATATCAAGAGACTTATGGAGAAAGAAAATCAATCATCTTAATTATAAAGAATAAAAAAAGGCTACTGAATAGATTTTTCTTATCCTAATCAGTAGCTTATTTAAGTTATTCGACCTGAACTTTTTTCTGAAAGGTGGAAATGATTTTCTCAATAATGCTAACTCTAGCTTCTTGTTTGTTATTACTATCAATGATGTGCCAATTAGCAAAGTCAGTGCTCGTGTTATCAATCATTTCTTTTACTGCTTCTTCATAATCATCCCACTTTTCGCGGTTTCTCCAATCTTCATCTGTTAATTTCCATTGTTTAAAAGGATCTTTTGCGCGTGCTTCAAAGCGAGCGAGCTGCTCATCTTTTGTAATCTGAAGCCAAAATTTAATAATAATATGTCCATCTTGTGCAAGCATTTTTTCTATTTGATTGATTTCATCATAGGCTCTTTTCCATTCTTCGTCAGTAGCAAATCCTTCGACACGTTCAACAAGCACTCGTCCATACCAAGAACGATCAAAAACAGTGATTTGTCCTTTTTTCGGAAGATTTTTCCAAAAGCGTCGCATATAATGATACTTTAATTCATGCTCATCAGGAGCGGCAATCCCGTGTACTGTATAACCACGAGGGTCGAGACGTTCTATTACTCTTTTAATGGCACCACCTTTTCCAGCCGCGTCTGCTCCTTCAAAGACTAGGATCACAGGGACGTCTAACTCATACAAATCATGCTGCCATTGTAATAAATTCAATTGACATTTCTTTAATGCTTTTTTATATTGTTTTTTGTTTTCAAATCGAGGTTTTGGGTTGTTAGATTGAGTCACAGTCACACTCCTCACATTAGTATTACTCCTTAGTTTTACATAATTTGATTATATATATCCCCTTCGATAATATATGCGATGGTTCACTCAATGACGTAAAAAAATAAAAAAAAATATCACATCTGCCTAATTGTTGAATAGGATAGTTTATGGGTAGAGGGCCTATTTAGGACAATTCAAAGAGAGAAAAAGGCTCAGTGAAAAGGTATGGGAGCTGCTGTTCACTCGAGCAAGAGAAAACTTCCCAAAAAGGGGCTGATTATACATGTGTGGTATTACAGGGTGGATTGATTGGCGTCAAGACTTACGAAAGGAAGAACAACAAGTACGGAAAATGGCAGAGACTCTTAATCGTCGAGGTCCAGACGATATGAATGTCTGGACATCACCTCACGCTGCATTTGGTCATGCGCGTTTAGTTGTCGTTGATCCAGAGAATGGCATTCAGCCAATGAGTCGTACTTATAAAAACAAAACATATACGATTGTTTATAATGGGGAGCTTTATAATACAGAAGACATTCGAAAAGAACTTCATGTGCGAGGACATGATTTTAAAGGTCATTCTGATACGGAAGTATTATTGAAGTCTTATATTGAATGGGGACATCAATGCTTAGAGAAGTTTAATGGGATCTTTGCTTTTGCGATTTGGAATGACAAGGACGAGAGTTTATTCATGGCGCGTGATCGACTAGGGGTGAAGCCATTATTTTACACGGTCCGTAATGGCTGCTTGCTGTTTGGTTCAGAATTAAAAGCGTTACTAGCTCATCGCGATATTCAACCGATTGTAAAAACGGAAGGATTAGCTGAAATTATGGGATTAGCTCCTTCTAGAACACCAGGTCATGGTGTATATGATGATATTAATGAACTTCGTCCGGGCCACATGCTCATTTATGATCGTAACGGGGCAAAAATTAGTCGCTACTGGACGTTAAAAAGCAAGAAGCATGAACATAATGTAGAAGAAACAGCTGAGCATGTACGTTATTTATTAGAGGATACAGTTGAACGTCAACTCTTTGCTGATGTCCCTGTTGGAATGTTTCTATCGGGAGGAATTGATTCAAGTGCGTTAACAGCTCTAGCAGCGAAAGTATACGAAAAGCAAGGAAAAGGTTCAATCAAAAGTTATTCGATCGATTATGATGAGAATGATAAATATTTTAAGGCGAACGATTTTCAACCTAATTCAGACGCACCTTGGGTCAAAGTGGTGTCTGATGCACTAGGAACGGAACATCATAATAAAATCATTTCAATAGATGAATTAGCCAATCGGTTGAAAGAAGCAGTCGACGTTCGTGACTTACCAGGTATGGCAGATATTGATTCCTCCCTTATCTGGTTCTGTCATGAAATAAAGAGTGACGTGACGGTAGGGCTTTCTGGCGAATGTGCGGATGAAATTTTTGGTGGATATCCTTGGTTTCATAAGCCGGAAGTAATGTATATTGATGGTTTCCCATGGATGCGTTCCATTGATGAGCGAGAAAATTTATTAAATGATAAATGGAAAAAGAAGCTAGATTTAAAGCAATATGTCTATGATCGGTATAAGGAGACGATTCAAGAAACTCCTCGTTTTGATGGAGATTCTCCTGAAGAAGCTAGACGCCGAGAGATCTCTTATTTAAACATTATTTGGTTTATGACCAATCTCCTTGATCGAAAGGACCGGATGAGCATGGGGGCAAGTTTAGAGGTGCGTGTACCATTTTCCGATCACCGCCTCGTTGAATATGTTTGGAATATCCCTTGGGAAATGAAACAACTAGATGGGCGTGAAAAAGGCATACTCAGAAAGGCACTCGAAGGCTTATTGCCACATGATGTTCTTTATCGTAAAAAGAGTCCGTACCCGAAGACGCATCATCCAAACTATACAGCCGCCGTGCAAAAAGGAATGGAGGATGTATTAGCTCAAAAGGATGCACCTATCTTTGAATTCATTAACAAGAATGCTCTTAAAGAAATTGCGGAGTCCGGAGGATTTCCAACAGGTCAACCGTACTTTGGTCAACTGATGGCGGGACCACAACTTCTAGCTCATTTTATTCAGATGGATTATTGGCTAAATAAATATAATGTGAAAATTAAAGAATAACTTATTCGGTCTTGGACTTTTCAATCCAAGACCGATTTCTTTCTAAAAAAGGAAATTTCACGCCTTTCGATATATACATACAAGTATTTACTTAGTGACCAAAAAGAATGAAGCGAGAAGTTTAGGGGAAAATAAGTCAGAAAAAAACATGTGTGGAGGGGAACCGATGTCTAAGGAGCCAGAATTAACTTCATCTGAGATTGGGACGCTTTGGATGACTTTTCAGCAAAAGACAATGGTAAAAACGATGTTAAAGTATTTTATTGAAAAGGCTGAAGATCCTAATGCTAAAAAAATAATGGTTAGTCTTTCAAATGAAATTGATTTATATATTAATCAATTAACAAAACTGTTTGAATCAGAAGGGGCAGTTGTTCCTGAAGGGTATAAAGATAACGATGTTCATCCAGATGCCCCAAAATTATTTGATCATGACTTTGATATCTATTTTACTCGTATTATGAAAGCAATTAGTATGGGAATGCATACACTGCATCTCGGGATGGTATATAGAAAAGATTTATTAACACTGTTCCAAAGTTTAACAAAAACGACGCAAGACTATTTTAGCCAAAGCACAGAATACTTATTAAACAAGGGTGTACTTGTTAGACCCCCTCATGTGACAATGCCAAAAGAAATTGAATTTGCAACGAAACAAGATTACTTAAAGGGAATTAAGTTTGGTCATAAGCGATCTTTAACAACGATTGAAGTAGCGCATTTGTATCATGCAATTGAAAACAATATTGTTGGAGCAAATTTAATGATGGGCTTTGCTCAATGTGCTCAGAATGAAGATATTATAAAGTACTTTACTAGAGGAAAAGACCTTTCAAAGAAATTAGTGAAAGACTTTGGTAAGATTCTTATGAAATCAGATGTTCAAATTCCTTCTTTAGAAGGTGGAACGGTTACAACCTCTAAAACTCCACCATTCTCAGATAAAATGATGATGTATTGTACAAGCTTGTTATGTAGTTTTTCATTAGGAAGCAATGCATTTGGAACATCATTTAGTTTGAGAAATGATATTCCACCTGTTGTTTTAATAGGAGCAAAAGACATTTTTGAATTTGCGTCAGATGGAGCGAAGTTAATGGTCAAGCACGGATGGATGGAAGAAGCGCCACAAATGGAGGATCGAAAACAGCTAATGGATAAATAGTAAAAGAACCTCGATACACTATGTTTCTTTTGTATCGGGGTCTATTTTTTATGATTAGTCAAAGGTTATAGGGTTTTACTTCTACAGGTTAATATTGTCAATGATTTTAAAAGTCTTTATTTTTGAATTTATAGTCGAATTTTGTAAAGTGTTCTATAATAATCTTACATATTATATCTTGTACGTGGTAAAACAAGGGGGTTAGTCATGGAACGGTACCAATCCAAATTTCTTGAAAGAATGAAAGAGACAGCTTCGAAATGGAAAGAAGATGGAGTGATATCACATACAGCGGTGATTCGATTCTTTCATTCGGTCGTTGGGACAGGGGCAACAATTGGACTACATGAGCATGCAGAGGCAGCTAAAAAACATCTTGAATATGTAAAAAAGGTAGAAAAAGAGAATTGGACGTACGACGAATTAGAACCGTTACTCGTTCAGTTTCGTCAAGATACTAGTAAAGAAGAAGAACAAGAAAAACAACGGACTCACCAGCCCAAACCAGTTAAAGTCGATGATACGACACCATTAATTCTTTTAATTGATGATGATCATGACTTTGTTGATTATATGAAAAGAATGCTTGAAAAAGAAGGTTATGTAGTCTTGGCGGCGTTAACAGCAGAAAAAGGACTACAATTATATATTAATCAACGACCAGATTGTGTATTACTTGATTACAGTATTCCAGGAGTGGATTCGTTCCGGTTGTTAGGTCAATTGTTGTCACGGGCTAGAAATGAATTTATTCCGATTATGATGATAACGGCTGAAATGGATAAGGCAATCGAGCAAGAAGCTTATCGAAATGGTGTAATGGATTATTTTACAAAACCTATACAAAGAGAAGACCTACTCATTCGATTAAAAAATCGATTAGATTTTAGAAGAGTCGTGCAAAAGTCAGTCATGATCGACGAATTAACCGGAGCTTTTTCTAGAAAATTTTTAGATATTGAAGCGAAGCGATTAATAGAAACGTACAACCGTTATCAAGAAACCTTCTCGGTAGCAATGCTTGATTTAGATCACTTTAAACAGGTGAATGATCGTTATGGTCATCTTGTTGGAGATAAAGTTCTGCAGGAATTTGTTGAATTTCTAAATCGTTCAAAACGAAAATTGGATATGGTATTTCGCTTAGGGGGAGAAGAATTTCTCATTCTCTTTCCACATACGTCAAAGGCTCAAGCGAAAAGCACGTTACATCGCTTTTTAACCGATTTTCATGAGATGCTGTTCCATGAAGGGGAATCTACTTTTCAAATGTCTTTTTCAGCGGGATTAACCGAAATGAAAGAGAAAGTGGACTCTATACAGGTGCTTATGGAAGAAGCGGATCAAGCTCTTTACGAAGCAAAAGGAAATGGTCGCAATCAAGTTGCTATTTATAATGAACTTTCTGTAAAGAAAATGGTGAGCCAAGTACACATTTATGTAGTAGATGATGACCCGATTATCCGACAGGTATTAACAGATAACATTCAAACGATTCAAGTCGAGGGAGTAGAAATTAAGACAACAAGTTACCGAGAGGGAGAATCTTTTCTCCAATCTAATTGGTACAAACCAAGGGAAAGACATCTTATTATCCTTGACAGAATTATGCCTAGAATCGATGGGCTCGAGCTTGTCGCCAAAATCCGCGAAGCATATCCTGAAGGGAAAGTTGTTATTTTAATGTTGACAGGACGAAACAATGAGAAAGAAATTATTCGAGCTCTTGATATGGGAGCAGATGACTATGTAACAAAACCATTTAAATTAGATGAACTGCTTGCTAGGATTAAGAGATTAATTCATCGGACATTTATGTAGAGGGGTATAAAATGGTATATGTTATATGGTTAATCATTAGTTTACTGCTTTTAAATACCGTACTTCTTCTTTATTTATTAGTACGTAAACAACTACAACAACATAGAGATGAAGAAAAAGAACAGATTGTTAAAGAGTTATCCCCTGTTATTGAGAATGTTTCACGAGAAAGAATAGAAGGAATTCCTTCTACTTTTAAACGAACGTCATTATTTTTTGAAGTCCTTGAAGAAACAGTAGGGATGTATTTACAATTATTTGGCGATGAAAAAATGAAAGCAATCTTAAATAATGTAACACAGGTTGAATTAACCGATGTTTATAAAAAGCGGTTAAAAAGTAATTCTTGGAGTGAAAGGATGAATGTTCTTTACTGTGTTGAGGATTTTGAGATGACCTCTTTACAGGATGATGTTTGGAGTTATTATCACTCAGGTCGCTCGTCGATAGAAGAAAAACATCAGATGATTCGAGTACTATCAAAGCTAAATGATCAACGGTTACTTGAACAAATAAAACATGAATCTGACTGGCCTTATTTTCTTTTAAAGGAGTGTTTTCGACGTTTCGACTTTTCAACAGTGGAGACCATTATTCGCAATGAGTTAGACAGCCTTTCTGAAGAAGTACAGGTAGCCATTTTAGATGTTGCCATTGAACGGAAGGATCCATCTTTAACCTTTTTCTTTGATCAACTTCTTTTTTCAGAGTCGAGAGAGATTCGAATTAGAGCATTAAAAGCCATTTATGAGTATGAACAAACGACAAAAGAAGAAGAGTTAGTGACATTTCATCAATCTAATTTTTGGGTTGAACGAATGTTGTTTGCAAGAGTAGCCGGACAATTGAAACGGAAACGTTATAGCACCCCGTTAGTAACGTTGCTGTCTGATGAGAGTTGGTGGGTTCGTCAGTCGGCTGCTGAGGCACTTATGAATTTTGAAGATGGGCTTTTTATTTTAGAACATGTCTATGAGACCAATGAAGATCCATTTGCTAGAGATACTGCTAATCAATGGTTAGGAGAGGCGGTAAGATTAACAAAATGAATGTTTTTGAAATTTTCGGTTGGGGCATTTTTATTTATATGGTTGGCGCATCTATCTTTTATCTTATTTTATTTGGATTATCCGCGGTTGTCTTATGGAGAGAGCGAGGGTTAAACAAAAAAGGTGCGTATGAAGACTTATTAGCAAGCAAAGATACGAAACCTATTTCTATTCTCGTACCAGCCTATAATGAAGAAGCTGGTGTTGTAAGTAGTGTCCGATCGCTGCTTAGCATGAATTATCCTGAATATGAGATTATTGTTATTAACGATGGTTCGACAGATCAGACCCTTACTAAGATGATTTCGGCTTATAAAATGAAGCCAGTTTCGTTAACTGTGCGCAAACAAGTTCCGTCGAATGAGATAAGGGCGGTTTATCGCTCCACGATCTTTGATCATTTACTTGTTGTAGATAAGGTTAATGGTGGGAAAGCAGATGCGTTAAACGCAGGAATCAACACATCAAAATTTCCATATGTTTGCTCTCTTGATGGAGACTCGTTATTAGAACAAGATGCTTTAATAAAAGTAATGAAACCAATTATCGATTCCAATGAACAAGTCATTGCTACAGGAGGCAGTATTCGAATAGCAAATGGGTGTCAAATCGAAAGAGGAGAAGTTGTGAAAGTCGGTTTACCGTCCAACCCAATTGTAATCATGCAAATCATTGAATACTTGCGCGCCTTTTTAATTGGAAGAATTGGCTTAAGTAGACATAACTTATTATTAATTATTTCTGGAGCTTTTGGGGTGTTTAATAAAGCATGGGTGATTAAAGCTGGAGGGTATGAACGAGATACAGTTGGAGAAGATATGGAGCTAGTTGTTAGACTTCATAAAGTATTAGCAGAAGAAAAGTCTAACAAGCAAATTCGTTATATCCCTGACCCCGTTTGTTGGACGGAAGCACCAGATTCGTTATCAATTTTACGAAGACAACGTACTCGTTGGCAACGAGGGTTATTTGAGACGTTACGAACACACAGGAAGATGTTGTTGAACTCACGGTACAAAAAAATCGGGTTTATCTCAATGCCGTATTTCGTCATTATTGAATTGTTAGGTGCAATTATTGAGGGGTTAGCCTACGTATATATTATTTCAGGGTTATTATTTTCTTTTATCCCTCTAGAGCTTAGTCTCATGTTGTTGTTAATTACGTGGTTTTATGGTAGTTATATTTCCATGTGTGGGGTTCTTCTTGAAGAATGGAGTTTGAAACGGTATCCTAAAAAAAGACATTTGCTCACCCTTTTCTTTTATGCAAGTACGGAGATGTTCTGGTATCGTCCGCTAAATGTTTGGTGGAGAATTCAGGGAATCTGGCAGGCGTTCAGGAAACGTTCAGATTGGGGTGTTATGACTCGAAAAGGAATTTCGAAGGATGATTAATTGGAGGAATGGTTTTTGAAACGATTATTAGTGACGGATGATGAGGATGTTCTACGTATGTTAATTGTTGATACTCTTGAAGATGAAGGGTATGAAATTGATGAGGCGACTGATGGCGAAGAAGCTTTGAATATGTATGAAGAACAACACTATGATTTACTTATTCTTGATTATATGATGCCAAGAATGACAGGGTTAGAAGTATTAAAAAAGGTGCGGGAGAAGCCTTCTAATCATACTCATCAAAAGATATTAATGTTAACCGCAAAAGGACAAGCAACAGACAAACAAGAAATGTTTGAAAATGGGGCTGACTCTATATTAATTAAACCATTCAGTCCGTTAGAGTTGATAGATACGGTTAAGAATCTCATTAAAGTGGATTAATAAGACACTGAACAAATTGCTTTAGTTTGCATAGTGTGTAAGAGGAAGTAAGGTGTGGCCGAACCTTCTTTCTAACCCTAGGGAGAGAAAGCGACTCAAAAGAAGATTTTGAGTCGCTTTTTTGATGAATGGAAGACATAACCGTTAGAAAAGATAAGCTTAAAGATTTAAGAACATAGGTCTGTAATGCTAATATAAATGATAGTCTAATGCGCGTTACATAATTGAAAGAGAGGGATAAAAGTTTTGGATAAACGTATTGTAATTGTATCAGGAGCTGGTCAAGGGATAGGAGCAGCCATTGCAAAAGAATTTGGCAGAAACGGTGATCTTGTGATCGTAACAGATATAGATAAAGAGAAGGCAAATGAAACAGCTTCTTGGATCTCTGAAAAAGGTGGAGATGCACAATCATTTATATGCGATGTAAGGAAAGAAGATCATATTAAGGAGGTTGTGTTTCAAACAGAGCGTCAATTCGGAAAAATTGATATTCTAATAAATAACGCTGGTTTATCCAAGTTCACATCACCTTATGATTTAACTATTGAGGAATGGGATGATATCCAACAAACGAACGTAAGAAGTGTGTTTCTGTTTTCGCGGGAAGCAGCAAAAGTGATGCGAAAACAGAAACAAGGTTCAATTGTAAACATTGCGTCAACTCGAGCGACGATGTCAGAGCCTCACTCGGAGGCATATGCAGCATCAAAAGGTGGCATTTTGGCTTTAACTCATTCGTTGGCAGCTTCTTTTCAAGAGGACGGGATTCAGGTTAATGCTATTAGTCCTGGATGGATCCATACAGGAGACAGATCAGAATTGCGAGCTATTGATCATAAACAACATTTTTCAAAAAGAGTCGGTGAACCAGGCGATATTGCACGAGCTTGTCTTTTCTTAACAAATGAATGCAATCACTTTATTAATGGAGAGAATGTAACCATTGATGGAGGAATGACCAAAAAAATGATCTATGAGCATTAGAAAAGAGGCCTTTTAATGAAGGCCTCTTTTCACGTATTAAGCAATCTTTTTATCAATTGTATTTACTGGCGTTGTTTGACTATCTGAACGTTGTTTAAAAGCAGCATAGCCAAAGAAAACGGCAACTAATACATAACCAATAGAAAAATCCGGAGCTGCATTAAACGCTAATGCAGGAGCATGCATGAAACCAACAAATGATAGGAAAGCAGCAATAAGCGAGAAGACTATGGCTTGTTTGAAGTTCTTATCTATGATAGCAACTGTCATGGCACCTAGTAAAATGGCAGTGAACATAGCACCTTGTCCAAGTGGAACAATTCCAGTTGAAATCCCTGATACGACTTCACCTGCTGCATTGTTAAATCGAGTCATCACATAGTTTGCAAGATATGGCAACATTGCGATTGCGACAGCAGGATAATATTTCTTATCATTTGAAAGAAACGCGGTTCCAACCATAGACATTCCAACAAAAACTAAGATTGGTGCAACGGCAGCAAGTGGAATAATCGTTGAAAATGCAGCAATCACTCCAGTTATAGCCGCTAGTCCAAATACGATTGCATTTAAAATACTGTATCCTCGACCTGCACCCATTTGTTTTGACCCGACTGTAGCAATATAAACCGTTGTAGGAAACAATCCGCCGAAAAATGCCCCAATCATTGTACCTACACCGTCAACTGCTTGGCATTTACGTACATCATATGAATCTCCTGCTGCGGCCATCGCATCGACATTATTCATCGTTTCAATTGCGTTGTATAAAGTAATAGGAATAAGAACAGCTAAAATACCAATTAATGCACCGAATAAATAGGTCATACCTTCTAACGGAGCTAACGTAGGAAATATTGGATAAAATCCAATATTAGCAAGTCCTTCTGAAACTTGACTAGGTGATTGGTAACCAAGAGCAAATGCTAAAATAGTACCAGCTACGACTGCGAATAAGGATGCTGGAATATTAAAAGGCATGGCAATTTTTGCAACAATTCCAACTAAGATGATAGCTAACGATACAAGCCCTACAACAGGAATAGAAAAAGTATTGAACAACATTTCACCTGCAACAAATGTTAAGGCAACCCCTGCAATAGCGCCAAGCATCGCTGCACGTGGCAAACGATCACGAACCCAGTTTCCGCTAAAACTCACGAGTACTTCAACAAGTCCACTAAGTAAAGCGGCTGCCACTCCAATTTTCCAAGCGAGCTCTGGGTCGCCTGTTAAGGCATTAGCTGGTGCGAGAACTCCAAATAAAAACACGAACATTACCGGTGTGCTAATTCCATAAGAAAGTGCTGTTACATCAGTACGTCCTTCTTTTTGAGCTAATTGCTTTGCCATATAGGCATAATACAAATTCCCAACCATTACAGCAACTGCTGCGCCAGGGATTACTTTTCCAAAAACGATGCTAGCAGGAAAACCCATTCCTAACATGGTTACCGCAATAACAACAAAGTTAGCTAAGTTGTTTTGAAATAAGGCAAAAAATGCATCTGTATCTTCTTTTTTATATAATGGATAATGAATGGTTTTTGTACTCATGTTTGTTCTCTCCTTAGTTGTTGTGGGTCGTTACAAGTTCGTCAACAAACGTTACCTTTCCATTTTCTAATGAATGAATTCTAGCTAGTGAATCTACACGATACCCTTCCTTTTCTAAGAGAGCACGTCCATCTTGAAACGATTTTTCAATTACAATCCCAAGTCCAGCCACTTTTGCGCCAGCTTGTTTCACAATATCAATGAGTCCTAGAGCAGCTTGTCCATTTGCCAAGAAATCATCAATAATTAAGACAGTATCATTGGATGATAAAAAGTTTTTTGAAACGGTAATGTCGTTCGTTTCTCGTTTTGTGAAGGAATAAACTTTAGAAACATATACATTCTCATCCATAGTTAATGATTTCTTTTTACGAGCGAAAATTAGAGGGCTGTGTAAACTTGTTGCAGCCATAAAGCTTGGTGCGATCCCTGAAGATTCAAGTGTCAGGACTTTTGTAACTTTCTCCTCTTTATATAAACGAGCGAATTCCTCACCAACGGCACTCATTAACTCGACATCTACTTGATGATTTAAAAATGTGTCGACTTTCAATACTTCATTTGAAAGTACATTTCCTCTTTCACGAATCGCTTGTTTTAACTGTTCCATGTATGTCAACTCCCTAAAATTCAAACAAAAAACCGAATACCAAGGCACCATGAGTGAACGAGTACCTTGATATCCGGTTTTGTACAGGAATGAACCTGAAAACGAATATCATTGCACTCGTAGTCAAGCTATTTACGGTAGCCTGGTAGAGACTTTTGGGCCATATTCCCAATTTTATACGAGTTTTTCATTTGATTGTTTGTGTACACGGGTAAGTATAGAGGAAATTAATGAATATTGAAAGACTTTTTTTAAAAAAACACGAATTTAAAATTAGAAATTGGGAAAATTCGTTCGTCTCTATCTAATTGTTAGAGGGAAAGTTGGTGAATTATTACGTTTATAGCAAGGAAACACAAAATGGGGATAAAATGGAAGGTGTTAGGAGAGTCTCTTAAAAGCTCGACGTTCGGCATATTCCAGACACTTCTCACAAACAGAAATCTTTTCATTCTTATCATTTACATACTTTCGCATATATGGGGTTGTAGATGTACAGAAGCCGCATTTTTTCTTTTGAAAGAAACGAATAAATCTGGTAAGCAAAATAAATCACTCCAAGAGGAATAAGAATAACATTATAAGGCAAGATCAGTTTGAAATTCGTCTAATAGACCTCTCCTTACTAATTCCTCCTTCAATAAAGAAATAAACTCTAGATCTAAGTTTAATTCTACTGATTGTTCATATGCCTCAAGTATAAAGTGATCATCTAATCGACTAAGCATTTCGATCTTCCTTTCTTCCTTGTTATAAATGGCCTATATTAAGCAATAATATCTTACTTTTTAATTGTTGACTAGTTATATTGTCTGAAATTTTCACATGCTTATTTATTTTGGACATTATTAGAAAAGGATTTTGTCGATTATAGTAGAACTTTATACTCATTTGCGAAGGTGAGAGGTACTCTCTAGCGCATGTGTTTTTGCAACATGCTAAAAGTACCTCCTTTATTTCTAGCAAACGTAAGCTGAACCAACAATGATTAATAAGATGAATAGAACAACAATTAATGTAAATCCGCCATGATATCCGTAACCCATAGTCGTCATCTCCTTTCCATTCTGTTCATAACATCATATGTTGAGATGAGCTAAGCGTATGGGCATATGTACAGGGAAAACGAATTTTAGTAAAATGATCGGTTTCATTAATAAAAAAGAGGGAACAGTATAGTATACTCCTATAATTTAGCTTTAATTGACAAGCTTAATCTAGTCATAATAAAATAAAGATGATATTTAAATAAGGAAGATTGTTACTGATTTCAATCAGGCAAGACTTAAAAGGTATAGGGGGTTTTTGGCTATCTCTATGTTTTTTAAGTCTTTTTTTGTTTCTTATATTCGAGGGAAAAGGGGAATTATAATGTTTAAAAAGTTATTTGGCATAGGGAAAAAAGAAGATATTCAAGTACAACCTAAAGAAGAAATGGTTGTTGCTCCTATTACGGGGAAATTGGTTGCTATTGAAGATGTCCCAGATCCAATGTTTGCTCAAAAAATGATGGGAGATGGGATAGCAATCGAACCAACTATTGGGCGTGCAGTTGCTCCTGTTTCTGGTGAAATTGTTCAAGTGTTTCCAACGAAACATGCGATAGGGATTAAAACGCTAGGGGGAATTGAAATTCTATTACATATCGGACTTGAAACAGTTAATATGAATGGAGAAGGATTTACAGCGTACGTGAAAGAGGGAGACAAAGTCAAAGTTGGAGAAACACTAGTGGAATTTGATTTAGACCTTATTAAGGATAAGGCTACAAGTACGATCACTCCACTTGTTATCACAAATATGGAAGTTGTTACAAGTATGTCAAAGGACCAGGTGGAAGAGACTGTGGCAGGGGAGACGCCTCTTTTAACGTTAAAACTGTAACGATGTTAGGAGTTCGTGCTAAATGAGGATTAACAGGGTGCTAAATAATAATGTTGTCGTTGTCAAAGAAGGAGAGGAAGAAATCATCGTAATGGGATCAGGTATTGCCTTTGGGAAGGGCAAGAATGATCTCATATCCTCCGATAAGATAGAGAAAGTGTTTGTAATGAAAGATAAGAATGAATACGAAAAATTTACCCAAATTATTGACCAATTACCTGAAGCACATATAGCCATTGCAGAACAAATTATATCTCATGCAGAAAAAGCGTTACAAACGAAACTCAATGAGCATGTTCACATAGCGTTAACCGATCATGTATCTTTTGCAATTGAACGAATGAAGCAAGGCTTTCAAATAAAGAACAAATTATTAAATGAAATTCGTGTTCTTTATGCAGCTGAGTATGCAATTGGACTTTGGGCTCTTGATCACATTGAGGAAAATTTATCTATACGTTTACCTGATGATGAGGCTGGTCACATTGCTCTTCACATTCATACAGCAAAAATGAATGGGACGACAATGGTTCAAGCTACAAACACAACTGTATTATTAAATGAATTGATAGAAAAAATTGAGGAGATGCTTCACGTAAAGGTTGAAGAGGAATCCATTTCGTACCAACGCTTAGTTACCCATTTGAATTTTGCGCTTAAAAGAGTAGCAGAAGGACAATCTTTTGATGATCTAGATAAAGACATGCATGATTTAGTCCAAAAGAAACATAAAGTTGCATATGAAACGGCAACAGAGCTTGGGCGATATTTAGCTGAAACTCATTCGTACGTACTACCTCCTTCTGAACTTGTTTACCTGACTTTGCATATACAACGAATTCAACAAAAAAAAGAAGATGAGGTGTCTTGATGAAAGGAATTATTTGTTTAGGTGAAGCGTTAATAGACTTTATCCCACTTGATTCAGATAATATAACGTATCAAAAAAGTCCAGGTGGTGCACCTGCTAATGTTGCTGTAGCGGTAGCAAAACTGGGAGCGAAATCAAGCTTTTTAGGAAAGGTGGGCAATGATGTACTCGGGCATTTTATGCAAGATACGTTAAAACACCACGGAGTAGATACAACACATATGACGTTAACTGATGAAGCTCGTACGGGTGTGGTTTTCGTTACACTAGATAAACAAGGTGAACGAAATTTTAGCTTCTATATTAATCCAAGTGCAGATCGTTTCTTAACAACAGATGAGTTGGACGACTCTTTGTTCACTGACAATCGTGTTTTACATTTTGGTTCAATTTCATTAATTGGTGAACCTAGTAAGACAGCGACAATGAAAGCGGTAAAAAAGGCGAAAGAAAATGGTCTCATTATTTCTTATGATCCTAATTTACGACTTAGTTTATGGCCAACGGTTGATCAAGCAAAAGAAACGATTATATCGATGTTAGGTGAAGCAGATATAGTAAAGATTTCAGAAGAAGAATTAGAATTTTTGACTGGTGAAACCGATCTTGAATTAGGAATTGCTAAATTGGTACCGTTTGAAATTCCTGTATTGCTCGTTACATATGGTTCAAAGGGGAGTTATGTTCATACAAATGGACAAACGATACATGTTCCGGCAATGAAGGTTGATACTGTTGATACGACGGGGGCAGGAGACGCTTTTGTATCAGGAGTTCTCTATCATTTAAATGAAGTTACTTCTTCTATAAGTGAATTATCACTAAAACAATGGAAAGAAATAGTCACGTTTGCTTCTGTGTCTGGGGCTTTAGCTGCTTCTACACGCGGTGCGATGACGGCGTTACCTACAATAGAAGAAGTGAACACTCGTTTAGAACAAGCAAATAAATAGGAACTAAGGTCTGCATCTAAACGCATGTTATATGTGTTGGTGCAGACCTATTTTTTAATCAAGTTTTCTATATAAATAGTAAATAGTTGTAACTTTCATTGTTTTCTGTATAATAATAGTAGTTTAAAGAATTATGTGAATATTTCTACTAAAGAACTTGACATTTGAATACTCTAAGATAGGAAGGAGGACTATAGGAGTAATTATATAAAAAGGTAAGATTAGTAATGTTACGGTTTGTGAAATCAGAATTTTCAAACATGTAAAGGGAGCTAGGTGGAGAGTTATGACTGAAGCAATAGTAAAGAAATTCATTAATGAAATGGCAAATCTTTATACCGTTCAGTTTAATGTGTATCGAGATGAGGTCATTGGTGAATTACCTTTGGATTTCTATGCTGAGTTTCAGAGGCGAGATGAAAAGTATTTAATGTCTAAGTCCGTAAAAGTATGGAGTGTTGAAACTCAACAATATGCATTTGTAAGACACGAGGAAAATCTCTCAAAAGAGAAGCTACAAAAATTTGCTAACGTTTTGGATAAATCCATTCCAAGTTTTGTGCCTGGAAAACAAGAGCATATGTCAACGTACTTTTTGGGGATTGTGATTACGAATGAGTCGATTAGTCATGATCTCCAAAAAGAGATTCAGAGGATGAGAAAAATTCAGTTTCTTAAGTATGGATGGCATGGTTGGGCCGATCGCTACATGGCTGTTGTTAGTTTAAAAGATAAACGTGTGTATATTAATAAAAAAGGGAAAGAGTTTGTTACAACATTTCAAGATGCCTTAGTAAAGGGGGAAGTAAATTCATGAACTTTTTAACTTTGATGATGATTTGTGGTGTTATCCTATTACTTGCTTATCGTATTTATGGACGCTTTTTAGAAAAGGAATTAAAGGTAGATCCTAGTAGGACCACCCCAGCAGTAGAAGTCAATGACGGGGTTGAATACGTTCCTGCAAGAAAGCCGGTACTGTTAGGCCATCATTTTGCTACAATCGCTGGGGGCGGCCCAATAACTGGTCCGATCGCTGCCGTTGTATTTGGGTGGTTACCTGCAGTTATCTGGATTATTGTTGGAAGTATTTTTGTCGGTGGAGTACATGATTATACATCTTTACAAGCTTCGATTCGTCATAAAGCACAATCAATTGGAACCGTTATCAAAGAATATATGGGGGGCAGAGGACAGATCTTATTTTTGAGTTTTTCTATCGCTACTCTGATCCTCATTGTTGGTGTATTTATGATTTTGGTAGCGAATACATTTGTATCCGTGCCTGAAGCTGCGACAGCATCCATTTTATTTTTAGGTGTAGCCATTATATTTGGATTTTTAGTGAATCAGTTACGAATCAATCTAGTTTTTGCTAGTATACTAGGTGTTGCTGCGATGCTTGTTTCAATTTGGGTTGGGATACAATATCCTATCCATTTAAGCGCACCAACATGGTCGTTAATTCTTTTAGGGTACGCTTACATTGCATCTGTAATGCCAGTATGGCTATTGCTTCAACCACGAGATTATTTAAACGCATTTTTGTTATATGGTCTTATTATTGGTGCAGTAGTAGGGATATTGATTGCATCTCCAACTATGCAATTGCCAGCTTACACCGGGTTTCGCCATGAAACGATGGGCTTTTTATTTCCAATCTTATTCATAACAATAGCTTGTGGAGCAATATCAGGATTTCACTCACTTGTTTCTTCTGGTACGACAGCTAAGCAGTTAGACAATGAGAAAAATGGCAAATTTATCGCTTATGGCGCGATGTTATTAGAAGCTTTTATGGCAATCATTACAATTGGATCGGTCGCCTATTTAACTCAAGCAGATTTTGCTGCTAGGTTAGATGCTCTTGGTGGACCTATTGGAACATTTGCGGCAGGAATTGGCTATTTCATGTCATTTTGGGGAATTCCTGAAGCAACAGCTGTTACATTTGCTGCTTTAACCGCTTCTGCATTTTTATTAACAACACTTGATTCAGCTACACGTTTGATGCGTTATGCGGTGCAAGAAATCACGGAAAACCGTGCTCCTAAAATGTTTCAAAATTCTCATGTGGCAACCACGACTGGGTTAATAGGTGCAGCAGCACTAGCGTTAACAGGTACATGGGAACAAATTTGGCCGTTATTTGGCTCCGCGAACCAAATGCTAGGTGCTCTTGCCTTGCTAGCTGTTGTCGTCTGGTTGAAAAAAACAGGAGCAAGAACATTCTATGTAGTCATTCCAATGGTCTTTATGTTTGTTGTTACAGTTTCAGCTCTTGGAGTTTTAATGTACAACAATTTTATAGCATCGAATTATTTCTTGTTCTTCTCAGCTTTCGTTCTTTTTGTTCTTTGCGTTTTCCTTGCTATTGAAGGATGGAGAGCAATGGTTGAAGATAAATCGGATCGGACCGTGAAAATGTAGTATGGAAAAAAGGGGTGTCCCAAATGGTCAGTACGACAATTTGGGACACCCCCTGTTGTTCATTTAGAAACTAAAACGTGGAAACACATAGGGGCTTTCTGGTTGTTCTACGATTTCAATTTCACGTAACTGGATAAGAGGAATTCTAAACTCATTGTAATCTGTCTGATCTAGAATTCCTGTTACACGAACCCATGTGTCATTTTCGAATTGATGGGCATCATTCGCCTCAATCATCGTGCCGTATACAGAAGCATCAGCTACACAGCACGTCATGCCGAAACGAGCAACGACTAGCTGGTTGTCCTCAAATTCAGGTTCGCGGTAAACAAATCCTACTATCTCAATAGGCTTACCAATAAACCGTTCTAGTTGAAGATCTAGCATGGTCATCATATCTAGATAATTCTCTTCTGTCACAACAATATGACCTTGCTCAAGTACTTCTTCAGCTAATTCCTCATAATACTGGTTAAAACCTTCCATGGTGTAGTATTCATCAGCTGTAATGTGTTCTTCTGGATCAGTTGTCCCGGCTTCCAATTGGTCAAAATAGGCATCAGGATCATCTAAATATGCTTCAGCTCGAGAAGGGGACTCTGCTTTTTCTTGTTCGGCTTTCGCTTGGTCGTTTAAAACCCCCGACCCAAATTGAATGCCACGGTTCGCAGCAACAGAACTATCGAGCAACTTATCTGGAAGGACAAATCCTAAAATGATCGGTGCAACAAAGATGGAATAGATAAGAAGCTTTGTTACAGGAGAACCTGTAATATTATGATCGGTTCCGCAATCACACAACTGTTCCTCCTCTTGTCCCTTATTGGTACTTCGAATAATTTGAATCACACCTAGTAATAAAAATACAGCTGTAGCAAAGTAAATAAATGGCATCATCGTTGGAGCAATATAGTAAATGATATTCCCCGTAATAATAAAGGCAAGCATAAGCAAAGCAAAGCCAATTAGAATAATGCCACGAATGTAAGCGTGAAAGCCTAAGTCAGATTTTTTTTCCATAACAGGACTCCTCTCCATTAAATGATAGCAAGAAGCTGTAGAGCAACAACTGAAATAAAGACGACTGCTGTAACAACTCCAATAAAGATTAGAACAAATTTCGCTTTAAAGAAGGCAAATAACATAATTGTATTTTTCAAGTCAATCATTGGACCATAAACTAAGAAAGCGATGAGTGACCCTGTTGTAAATGTATTTCCAAATGATGCTGCAACAAACGCATCCGCTTCCGAACATAAGGATAATAAGAAAGCAAAAGCCATCATAACAGCAGTTGAACTGAACTCGTTGCTACCAATTGCTTGAAGAATACTTCGATCAAGAAATGTTTGAAAAAGAGCAGCGATAAATGCACCTAGAATTAAAAATTTCCCCATTAGGAAAAATTCATCTGCAGCATGATATAGGGTTTGCTTAAGACGGTTCATTTTTCTTGGTGAAGTGGCACCTGTTTCTAAAACAACTTGACGTCCGACAAGCTCTTCTTTTGTCCATTTTAACTGATCACGATTTTTGAAGACAATGTATAGGACTCCTCCAATAATAATAGAAAGAACAAACGCTAGTCCCATTCGTGCATACAAGACTGTTAAATCCGTACGAAACGCAAAGAAGGTAGATGCGGCCACAACCGGATTTAAAATAGGAGCTGCAACTAAGAAAACAACCCCAACATGTAACGGCATCCCCTTTTTAATTAAACGGCGAACAATGGGAACGATCGCACATTCGCATATTGGGAAAATGGCACCAAGTACAGCCGCGGGTAAAAGCGCTGCATACGCATTTTTAGGTAAATAACGATGAATTAAATCTTCTTTTACATAAATTTGAATGAGGGCTGATACAAATACACCAAGTAAAATAAAAGGAACGGCTTCTATTACAATTCCTAGAAAAATCGTGTTTACATTTAGCCACGAATCGGGAACAGTAAGTCCAGCACGTTCATTTTTAAAAGATTCAATATTAAAAAACAGGACTAAAAATAACAAAAGTAAAACAAAGCCTAAAAAGTCCTTTCCAAACGAAAGGGATATCTGTTTAAATTTGTTCATTTACCTACTCCTTATTATACTCTATGAAAGTTCTTTCGCTATTTTAACATAGATTGAGTGAATGAAGTGTGAATAATTGATATGTAAAAGATAAGAAATCTTTGGTAGAATTTCAAAAAATCCTTATGAAAATAGGCTAGATTCTACAATTGTTTCCTGTTACACTACGATAGTTATATAAGAATGAAAGTAGGTGTAAATATGGTTCAAGCTTTAATTATTTTTATCGCACAATTAATTTATGTACCGGTCTTGACACTTCGTACGATTACGATGGTTAAAGGCATGAAAGGGAAGGCGTCAGCATTAGGAACGCTTGAAGGTGTTATTTATGTTGTTGCGATTGCCATTGTTTTTAGTGACTTATCTAACTATTTAAATATGGCAGCTTATGCTATTGGGTTTGGTGTCGGTTTATATATAGGACAAATTATTGAACAAAAATTAGCAATTGGCTATGTGTCAATTGAGGTAAATTTAATGAACAAAAATGAAAAATTAACCGATCGACTTCGCGAAGTTGGTTTTAGTGTTTCAACAGCCGAAGTGGAAGGGATGAATGAAGCTAGACGTTATCGTTTAGACTGTACAGCCAGAAGAGATCGTGAACAGGAGTTTATTACAATCGTAAGTGATTATGAGCCTAGTGCATTTATTGTTTCGTATGAACCACGTAACTTTAAAGGTGGATACATTACAAAGGCAATGAAAAAAAGGAAAGAGAAATTTTCGAAAAAAAATAAAGAAAAAGAAAATGCCACAATGTAATGGCTATACAAAAAACTGGAGACAAATCATGTCTCCAGTTTTTTTGTATTAAAGAGGGATTTGAGCCCCTTTTTTGACGGTTACAAATAGGAATGACTCCTATTTGTAACACTCCTAAATTTATGATATTTTAGAGGGAAAGGAGTGACAAGATGAACCGAATTCCTGTATATCTATTAACTGGTTTCTTGGGAAGTGGAAAAACGACGGTATTAAAAAGAATGTTGCAGGCCTTGAAGAAGCAAGGGAAACAACCCGCATTAATTATGAATGAGCTCGGTTCAGAAAATGTGGAGAAGGAACAGTTTGAGGATGAATCAATGATTGAACTCCTTAACGGTTGTATTTGTTGTACTATACAAGATGATATGAGAAACGAACTTTCTAAATTTCTTGAATTAAACAATCGGGTAGATGTCTTATTAATTGAAGGTACAGGGATTGCGAATCCGGCCGAGATTGTTGAAGTACTAACACATCCTGACATTATTGATCAAGTTACGATCGAATCTATTATTGGGATGATAGATGCAAGTAGGTATCTTGAATATCAAAGCTTGTTCCAAAGTTCTAAGGAGATTCGAACAATGTTAAAACAGCAGGTTACTTCAAGTACTCTCCTTGTAGTAAACAAAACGGATGCAATTGATCAAAAAAAATTAAAGAAAGTAACAACAAAAATAGAAGAAATCAAGATGAAAAATACACCAATTGTATTTGCAGAGTATGGAGATGTTCCACTTGATATGCTATTTGAAAAACGATTTAAAACAGATACCATTCACGTTCAACCTGGGAAACAAACGGAACATCACCATCACCATCATCATTACGATCATCATTCATTTCAAGCTATTAAACTTGAAGGGATAGAGGCGCTTGATCAAGATAGTTTTAAAAAATGGTTAAAATCTCAAGGACCTGAATTACTAAGAGCAAAAGGCTATATTGTCTTCCAAGAAGATAGCCAAGTGTTCTCATTTCAATATGCTAGTAACCAACTTGAACTTCAACCAATTGAAACGAACAAGGGCACTTGTATTATTTTGATCGGGACAAGGTTAAATCAAGATCAAATTGAACAAACTTTTCAAGAGTTTGTAAGGCAGATTGTTTGATTCTATATGGCGTTTGCTACAAACTTGTAGTATAGACTGCAAAGGAGTGATTCGTAATGAAAGTATTAGTAATTGGTGCAAACGGTCAAGTAGCACGTCATGCTATAACAAAACTAAAAGAGGCAGGTCACTCTCCAATTGCCATGATTCGTAATTCTGAACAAACAGAAGATCTAAAAGAATTAGGAACGACAGATACAGTAATTGCTGATTTAGAATCGAATTTTGATCATGCTTATCACAGAGTTGATGCGGTTATTTTTGCAGCTGGTTCCGGAGGGCATACGGGCGCAGATAAAACGATTTTAGTTGACCTTTGGGGGGCCATTAAAGCAATCGATACAGCTGAACGAATGGGAGTCAAACGGTTTGTTATGCTTAGTTCGATGGGAACGGTTGATCCTGATAAGAGTGATAGAATTCGCCATTATCTCGTAGCAAAGAAATTAGCAGATGACCATTTGAAACGATCAACCCTACAGTACACAATTGTTCGTCCAGGGAGCTTAACGAATGATCCAGCTCTAAAAATGGTGAAGGTGGAAGAAGAAATACAAGTGCGGGATAATACGATAACAAGAGAAGATGTTGCGATTGTTCTAGCGGATATTGTTGACCGTTCCTCAACCATTGGCAAAACGTTTGAAGTTCTTAATGGTGAAACTCCGATAGGCGAAGCATTGGCAACTCTTTAAGCACGGTGCTGGCAAAATGGTAAAGGAGTTTTACATGATGCAAGCCTTCTATGAGATGTACTCGTAGAAGGCTTTTTTACATGGTCGTTCACCAATAGTAACTAGAGGTAATACAATGGTATACAGCCTTTTTTCCAGATTAATGAAAAGATGATATAATTCAACGTATCCATAAATTGTTAACAGAAAGGTTGTTCTAAAATGAAGAAAAACTTAATTCATACTTTCTCTTTAAATTCACTAAAAAGAACTAAGACTAATCCTTATTTTACATTAGGGGGAATCAGATGAGTGCTGTGTTTGGCTTAGCGCAAGAAATGACCGTATTACTAGTAATAGGGTTCATAGGGTTAATCATGAGAAAAGTAAACATTCTCCCCAAAGAATCAAATTATGTCCTTACTCAAGTGGTACTTTATATTACTCTACCTTGTCTTATTATTTATTCTATGGATATACAAGTGTCAAGAGAGTTAATCGTTGATATCTCTTGGTTGGTTGGATTATCTATATTTGCCTTGTTATGCACTACTGCCGTAGGATATGGTTTTCGAAAAAGAGCGAAGATGTCTGATAGTAGAAAAGGAGTTTATGAGGCGGCAATCCTTTTTGGTAATCAAGGTTTTATAGGCTATGCAATTGCCTTTTTGTTATTTGGTGAAATTGGAGTTCTTTATACAGCTTTTTTTATGATATTTTTCCTGTTTTATGTATGGACGTATGTTGTGTATGTAGTGGCGCGGGCCGGTCAAACTATTTCTTGGCGACAAATTTTTCTTAATCCTGGAGTGATTGCGACATCGATCGGCTTTTTCATAATGGTTCTGCCATTTCGATTGCCTGATTTACTTGGAGGGGTGTTGGCTGATATTGGAGCAATGACATTGCCTTTATCTATGATTCTAATAGGGAGTTTACTAGCAGGGATAAACAGTAAACAGTTTAAAGAATTAATCAGAAATCGGTATATTTGGTATGCAACTGGTGCAAAGCTGCTCTTGCTTCCTGTTTTTTTATTCCCCTTTCTATGGATGCCGGTTTCAACAACTGTACTAGGAGTGGCCATCCTTGTTACGGCTACCCCAACAGCTCCAACTGTTCCAATGTTTGCCCAAAAGTATAAAGGAGATGTTCCTTTTGGTACGTTCATGGTGGCGACAACAACCATTCTTTGTGTCATTACGATACCGATGTTATATGCTCTCATTTTGCTTATAAGATAAAAAACAGCCCCGAGGGACTGTTTTTTTTATAAATCGATAATCATACTATTATCTAAGAAGAAATAAACAAAAATGGCTGCTGCAAAACAATAAACAGCGAAATAAACAAGTTTGCTCTTCTTCAAGAATTCAATTAACCAAACAATTCCCAGCCAAGAAAAAATAAATGTAGCAATAAAAGAAACGACTAATGCTGGAATTCCTACTTGTGTAACAAGAGCACCATCAGTAAAGTCCCCAATTGCTAATACACTCGATCCTAAGATAACCGGAATGGATAATAAAAAGGAATAGCGCACAGCGGTATCGCGACTTAATCCAGCAAAAAGGGCTGTAACAAGTGTCGCACCTGAACGAGAAATACCAGGGAAAACAGCTAACGTCTGGCCAAGACCAACTATGATAGAGTCTTTGAATGTCATCTCTTTTTCTGTTCGATCTCCGTATTGAACAAAACGTTCAATAATAATAAGGAAGAGTCCGGTAACTGCTAAGGCAATCGCAATAAAAGGTGGAGTTTTCATGGATGCTCCGATAAAATCCTCAAGTAAAATTCCAAGTACACCCGTAATAAGTGTAGCAACGATGATATAAATACCAAAGAAGAACTGTGCCCGATTGTCTTCTGAGCGGTTCATCAGGTAGCCGATAAAACCAAACATAACAACCAATAAGTCTTTTCTGAAGTAAATAACAACAGCAAGGATAGAGGCAAGATGTAAGTAAATTTCAAAACCGAATCCAGGGAATTCATATCCTAATAAAATCTGAGTAATGACGATATGTGCTGTACTAGAGATCGGTAAAAATTCAGTAATTCCTTGCACGATTCCAAAAATTAAAGCTTCAATTATTGACATGTACCATACCCGTCCTTTCAAAGTAAGGTTAGGCCTCAAGAAAATGAAACACTAACTTTTTTATTCTATCAAAATTAGTTCTTCTAGGAAAGAATCAATTTGCCCTTTTCATAGATTGATTCTCTTCTATTACTTGCGTTACCTAGATTCTCCTCACTATAATATAGAATAAAGAACACTGACACGATGGGGGAGACGCATAAATGAAAAGAGGAACAACGATATTGGTATTGGGTGTTGTAGGTATCCTTTTAATCGGAATCATTTTCTTCCAAGATCGAAAAGAGATTGGAAATGAGCCTGGCATGATTGCTGAGAATTTTGCATTGCCGATGTACACCGACGACATGGGAGAGCTTTGGGATTATCGAGGTGATGTGATCATTTTAAATATGTGGGCTTCTTGGTGCGAACCATGTCGTGATGAGATGCCAGATCTAATGGATCTACAAGCTGATTATCACGATCAAGGGTTAAACATCTTAACGGTTAACATGCAAAAATCTGAACGAACGTTACAAGATGCTCCTAATTTTATAGAAGAAATTGGAATTACCTTACCTGTTTTCTTTGACGTTGATGGCGATGTGGCCGACCGCTATAAAATTTTTGGGATGCCGATGACCTATATCATTAATAGAGAAGGTGTAATTGAGCACGTCATTCGCGGTGAAGTCGATTATGCAGGTTTAGAGTCACTGATGAAACCATTATTATAAAATGGATGTTATTTGTAACTCTGCCTATAAGTATCTGAAATTTGGTAACACTAGTACTATAATGTTTTTTACTATCAAAGCCCCGAGTAAGGCGTGAGAATATGTATAAAGAAATAAAATCCAAAGTTCTTTCTATCAGCTATGAAGATGCTTCCATTCAAAAACTACATACTGATAATGGAAGCAAAAAAGCAATCTTGTATAAAAGATTCACTCCACGAGCTGAGATTGGGGACGTTATTCTCATTAATACAACAGCTACTGAATTGCATTTGGGTACAGGTGGCTGGGATATTGTACGGTCGCTTTTTCATCATACAGAGTGGGAATCAGACGAATCACAAGGACATATAATGAAAGCTCGATACACCCCAATCCAGCACAGTGTTTTAGCTGTTGAAGCACAGGAAAGTACGTATCATTCTTATTTTAAAAAATCCTTTTCCTTGGATGGAAGTTTGGTGTGGTTAGCTGAATTACATAGCATGGTACCCTTATTTTATTATGTTTCACAAGTATTGCAGCCTGGCAGTTCTTGCTGCGTTATTTTTGATGATCAAGCATCTCTGCCATTAATGATGAGTGATCAACTTAGACGTTTAGAGAAAGAAGATACTTTTCACTCCATTAGTGTTGGTCAAGCATTTGGTGCTCAGTATGAGGCTATAACGATTGCATCCGCTTTGCAATTTGCGAAAGAAATACTAAAGGCCGATCGAATTTTAATCTCAGTGGGACCTGGAGTAATTGGTACTGGAACGAAGTATGGCTTTGCTGGTATGGCCTTATCCCATTGGTCACACACGGTAAGTGCGTTAGGAGGGAAACCTATTTGGATTCCTCGAATGTCTTTTGCTGAACAAAGGACACGTCATAAAGGAATTAGTCATCACATCCTAACCCCATTATGTGAGTTTACATTTAAGCCAGCTATATTGCCACTTCCGTACATGAATGATCAAGAGTATCAAATCGTGTTAGACCAACTGAACTCATATCAACCATATCAAGCAAATCACAATGTTATCTTTTCAAAAGAAGATTACGTTTCTACAGTTGTCAAAACAGCACTCGATCAATCTCCTCTACCTATTCAAACAATGGGACGGACATTTGAAGATGACCCGATTTTTTTCTCAGCTGTTGCCGAGGCAGTTAGGGTAGGGTGGGAAGTACAAGGATGAACAGCTTGAACCCACTGTTCCAACGTATCGAAAGAGTGTTGCATTTGTTTTAATTTCGCTCGAATTTCCCAGGCTTTTCCAGTTAAAATAATGCCCTGATTATGAACATAAACTTTCATCTTAGCTCGTCCTTTCAAACAAGTGTATGCTACACTTTTATGAGAACTAGCTGACGAAAAGAACAAAAATTTATTGGAACATACAGTCAGACTTAAAAAAGGATAAATTGTTGGAGGGGAATATGGATCACTTATATGAGAAAACGATTAAAACAACGGAAGTTTACAAGGGGAAAATCATTAATTTAGAAATTCAAGAAGTAGAACTTCCAAACGGCAAAACAGGCTCACGTGAAATTGTCAAGCATCCAGGTGCCGTTGCTGTCGTCCCGGTAACAAAAGAAGGAAACATCGTTCTTGTCAAGCAATTTCGAAAAGCACTTAATAAAACGATAGTTGAAATTCCTGCGGGTAAACTTGAAATAGGAGAAGATCCCCTGCAATCAGCTATGAGAGAACTAGAAGAAGAAACAGGATACAAAACAGAAAATCTAGAATTTCTTCTTTCCTTTTATACATCACCTGGCTTTGCTGATGAACTAATTTACCTTTACTTCACAGATGATTTACAGGCAGGTATGACAAATATGGACGATGATGAATTTTTAGATGTTCTAGAAGTAAGTCTTGAAGAGGCAGAACGGATGATAAAGGATCAAACGATTCATGATGCAAAGACTGCTTATGCCATTAATTATTTACGAATGAAGGAGAGCCTACAATCGTGATAGATTTACAACAATTTGTGGTTGATTTACATATTCATATTGGAAGAACTCGTTTGGGGGCAGCTGTTAAAATAACCGCTGCTCCTTCTTTGACCTTACAATCTATTATTCATTACGCAGTGAACATAAAAGGAATTGATTTAATTGGCGTAATTGATTGTCATGTGAAAGAAGTTCTGAATGAGTTAGAAGAAAAAATAGAAACTGGAGAGGCCTTTCCTTTGAAAGATGGGGGCGTGCAATTTCCAGGAGTGACTTTGCTATTAGGAACTGAAATTGAATTGCTTGATGATCAATGTAAAGGGCCGATTCATGTGCTAGTCTTTATGCCGACAATTGAAACAATGAAAGAGTTTAGTGAATGGCTAGCAACCCGGATGACGAACCCGAACCTTAGCTCGCAAAGGATATATGAAAAAGCGCATACCGTACAATTAAAGGTTCGAGAGTTAGACGGATTATTTATTCCCGCGCATATTTTTACTCCGTTCAAAAGTCTTTATGGAAAAGGAGTGGTATCTAGTTTAAAAGAGGTATTTGATCCAAACATGATAGACGCAGTTGAACTTGGATTAAGTAGTGATACATCGATGGCCGATCAGGTACACGAACTACACGCATACCCTTTTTTAACCAATTCAGATGCTCATTCGTTAGAAAAAATGGCAAGAGAGTATCAAATCATGAAGATGAAACATCCTTCGTTTCAGGAATTAAAACGTGCCTTACAGAGAAGTGATGGGAGAGAAATTTCCAGCAATTATGGCTTGAATCCACTTTTAGGCAAGTATTACCGAACGATCTGTGCAGTTTGTTCAAAGCAGTTAGACCAACACCGATGTACAGCTTGCCAATCTGAAAAAGTAGTAAAAGGGGTGTTTGAACGATTACAAGAGTTAGCTAGTAACCAAGAAAGGAAGAATGAACGTCCACCTTACGTTCATCAAGTTCCCTTAGAATTTATACCGAAATTAGGGAAGCAGACTTTAAAGAAACTAAGAAATCAATTTGGAACGGATATGAACATTATTCATTCTGTTTCAAGGGAGGAACTTAGGAATGTTGTTTCCAGTTCGATTGTTGAGGCGATCATGGCAGCAAGAAATGGTACTCTCTCTATTAAAGCAGGCGGTGGAGGAGTCTATGGAAAAATAAGTACAGAAGTAAAAGAATAGAAAATCGTAAAAGCTTTAAGAGAAGGGTCTTGTCTTAAGGCTTTTACTAGTAAAGAAAAGTTTGTTTCTTCATTATATACATGACGAATCGACGTCCCTCTCTCAAAATGGATTTTTCTACGAACCTATTGATACTATCTTGTCATAGATTTGAATCTTGTCTCATAGAGTAAAGTAAGAGCAAATGAGGAGGTCTTGGCATGATGAAGTACGGTTTACGAGAAATGATTGCAGCCCATTTAGAAGAGAACCGAACAATCTATGTTTTTACAACCGTTCTGTTTCTAATTGGTATTGTCTTTGGAGCGATTGTTGTAAATAGCTTGAGCTTAACGCAAAAGCATGATTTATATACGTATTTGAATCAATTTTTTGGACATGTTCAGCAAGGAGAGTTAGCACAGTCTTCTGCTTTATTTAGTCAAAGTTTTGCTCATTATGCAAAGTATTTTGGGCTAATGTGGATTTTAGGTCTATCCATTATCGGCTTACCTGTTATTCTTATTCTGCTCTTTTTAAAAGGAGTCGTTGTTGGCTTTACGGTTGGCTTTCTCGTCAATCAAATGGGGATGTCCGGGTTCTTTTTAGCATTTGTTTCTATCATGCCACAAAATTTCATTCTCGTGCCTGCGTTCATCATAGTGGGGACTGCTAGTATTTCATTTTGTTTGAAAATGGTTCGGCAACAATTCATGAAAAGGTCGAACATGCCTATTTTTCCTCAGTTTTTAAAGTACTCTCTTCTAATTTTATGTGTCGGTTCAGCCCTTGCATTTGCTTCTGCGTTTGAGGCATATGTTTCTCCTGTACTGATGAAATGGGTTATTGAAACGATGGCATAGATAATAATCATTATCTCTTTATAATTATTACACCTAATTAAATAATAATCATTATCGATTGACACTGTTTTTTTGAATGATTATAATAAAAGGAGGGAAAAAGCTTGAGGGGAGGCGTAACGAATGGAAAAAAGGCTTGAACGTATTAAAAAACATCTGCACTCGCAAAGTTACAAGCTCACTCCACAACGAGAAGCAACGGTTCGTGTGTTGCTCGAACATGAAGAGGATCATTTAAGTGCAGAAGACGTTTACCTCCTCGTTAAAGAAAAATCACCAGAGATCGGACTAGCTACAGTCTATCGGACGTTAGAGCTACTGGCTGAATTAAAAATAGTCGATAAAATAAATTTTGGAGATGGTGTATCGCGTTTTGACCTGCGACAAGAAGGAGCAGCTCATTTTCACCACCATCTAGTTTGTATTGAATGTGGAGCAGTGGATGAAATACAAGAAGATTTATTAGGTGATGTCGAAGAGGTCGTTGAGCGAGATTGGAATTTTAAAATTAAAGACCATCGCTTAACGTTTCATGGAATTTGTCATCGTTGTCATGAAAATGAAAACACAGAAGATTAGAGATGTTGTGGAGCCTATCAAAATTGGATAGGTTCTTTTTCTTTTCTTTTTCATTCAGTTTAGAGAAATGGGCAAACTTTTAAGAAGGGACATGTTTTTTTAGGTATATTCCGTATGGTTTTTGGCATAGCTTGTAAAAAGAGGAATGGTACAAGAAGTCATAAGCGGAGGTATGTCCCATGAAATCTTGGTTTGGTTTAGTTGTACAAACAGTTAAAGTGTTTCTCTTATTTATGGGATGCACACTTCTATTTTATTATGGTATTCTATGGGTAAGTCAAGAATATGAGAGCTATCATCGCTATGATGAACCACAAGGAAAGGCTGTCAAAGTTTTTCATATGGAACAAGAAACAGGAAATTCCGTCTCTTGGTTAGAACGACTTATGCTGTTCTATCGTGAAGGGGAGTAAAATGAAGCTTTGACAAGGTGATATAAGTGGAGCGTGAAAGAAACGAATTTCTAGATTACATAAATGCTGAACGAGGACTTGCTCACAATACTGTTCAATCGTATGAACGAGACTTAAAACAGTACGAACATTTTGTTAAACGTCTCGGGACCGTTACTAGCATTGATGACATTGAAAAACAAACCATTGAAGACTTTATGTATTTTCTAAAGGAGCAAGGTCGTGCAGAAACAACCATTGCAAGAACCGTTGCTTCCATAAGGTCATTTCACCAATTTTTACTTCGTGAAAACTATACAAAAAAAGACCCTTCAATCCATCTTGAGATTCCAAAACGAGAGAAACGTTTGCCAAGTATCTTAACGTTGAAAGAAGTAGAAGCGTTGCTTGAAGCTCCTTCTGGGAAGGATGAGATATCGATTCGAAATCGGGCAATGCTAGAAACCTTGTATGCTACAGGAATGCGAGTTTCTGAGCTAATCAATCTAACCGTTGCAAACACACATGTATCCATGGGGTTTGTTAGATGTATTGGAAAAGGAAAGAAGGAACGTATTATTCCTCTTGGCAAAGAAGCTGCAAAAGCTTTACAATGTTATCTTGAACACGGTCGAAGGGCTCTTATAAAAACAAACCATCATGAATTCTTATTTGTTAACCACCGTGGAAATCCTCTTACTAGACAAGGATTTTGGAAGATTCTTAAACAGCTTGCTAGTAAGGCTTCTATTGAAAAGTCATTGACACCTCATACGTTGAGGCATTCTTTTGCAACCCACTTGATTGAGAATGGTGCAGATCTTAGAGCGGTTCAAGAAATGTTAGGACATGAGGATATATCGACTACTCAGGTGTATACCCAAGTTACTAAAGCAAGAATGAAAGATGTCTATGCTCAGTATCATCCTAGAGCATAGAGTTTTTATGTTTTTAGAGGTCAGACTTCTGACAACTATGTCTCGTTCAAGTTGAATCAATAATGGGGCATAGTATGAATGAAAAGGAGGGATTTGTAGTGAGTACAAATCGTTATAAACGAGTATTTCTTATTGTAATGGATTCAGTTGGAATAGGAGAAGCACCGGATGCGGCTGATTTTGGTGATGAAGGATCTAATACACTTGGACATATTGCAGAAAAGATGAATGGGTTAACAATGCCGAACATGGAAGCCCTTGGGTTAAGTCATATTCGTGAAATTAAAGGAATAAAAAAAGTAGAAAACCCTCTTGGACACTACGGAATCATGCAGGAATCCTCAAGTGGAAAAGATACAATGACCGGTCACTGGGAGCTAATGGGCTTACATATCCAAGAACCTTTTCGTGTTTTTCCAAACGGATTTCCGAATGAATTAGTTCAAGAATTGGAAAGACAATGGGGACGCAAAATGATTGGGAACAAAGTGGCTTCTGGTACGGAGATATTAGATGAACTGGGAGCAGAGCATGTTCAAACTGGTGATTTGATTGTTTATACTTCTGCGGACTCCGTTTTACAAATTGCTGCACATGAAGAGATTGTGCCGATTGAAGAGTTATACGACATTTGTGAGAAAGCACGCAAAATCACACTAGATCCGAAATATATGATTGGCCGAGTCATTGCAAGACCGTTTGTAGGAAAAGAAGGAGAGTGGAAGCGGACCTCTAATCGCCATGATTATGCCCTTAAACCATTTGGACGAACGGTTATGAATGAGCTTGCTGATAATGGCATAGATTCTATTGCTCTTGGTAAGATCTCCGATATATATGATGGGGAAGGTGTAACAGAAGCGATTCGTACAGTCTCCAATGATGATGGCATGGAGAAGTTGCTAGAGACGATTCGAAAACCATTTAACGGTTTATGTTTTTTGAATTTAGTTGATTTTGACGCGGTCTATGGACATAGGCGGGATCCAATTGGTTATGGAAAAGCATTAGAGCAATTTGACCGTCAGCTTAAGCAGGTAATTGAAGAACTAGGAGAGAATGATTTATTAATGATCACAGCGGACCATGGGAATGACCCAACGCATAAAGGCACTGATCATACGAGAGAATACGTGCCTCTTATTGTTTACAATAAGAATCAAAGGGAAGCAAAAGATTTAGGAGTTCGTTCCACTTTTGCAGATGTCGGAGCTACGATTGCTGATAACTTTGGCGTATCTCTTCCAAAACATGGAACGAGCTTTTTACAAGAACTTTAACTTTTTATTTAGGAGGAAATTACTGTGACTACAATTGAACAAACAACTTCTTTTTTACGTGAAAAAGTGAAAGAAACACCGGTTATCGGTTTAATATTAGGTTCAGGACTTGGGGTTTTGGCGGATGAAATTGAACAGCCAGTGAAAGTGCCTTACAGCGAAATTCCTAATTTTCCTGTCTCCACAGTTGCTGGGCATGCAGGACAATTAGTGTTTGGTACATTAGAGGGAAAAAAAGTTGTTGCTATGCAAGGTCGTTTTCATTTTTACGAAGGATATAGTATGGATGTTGTTACTTTTCCAGTTCGCGTTATGAAAGCATTAGGGGTGGAACAAATTATTGTAACTAATGCGGCTGGAGGTGTGAATGAGTCGTATGAGCCAGGTAATCTCATGATTATTAAAGATCAAATTAATAACATGGGCCAAAATCCGTTAATTGGGCCGAATGATGAAGCCTTTGGTGTCCGTTTCCCAGATATGTCAAATGCTTATTCAGAGCGCCTCCGTCAACTAGCAAGAGCACAAGCGGAAAAGTTGAATTTGTCTATTCAAGAAGGAGTATATGTAGGAAACACTGGACCTGCATATGAAACACCAGCAGAAATTCGTATGCTACGTACATTAGGTGCCGATGCAGTAGGGATGTCGACGGTTCCTGAAGTCATTATCGCACGACATGCTGGATTAGAAGTGCTTGGCATTTCTTGCATCTCAAATATGGCAGCAGGAATTTTGCCACAACCATTAACGCATGATGAAGTAATTGAAACAACAGAACGCGTAAAAGCAGACTTTCTATCTCTAGTCAAAGCAATTGTAAAAGAAATGTAAGAAGAAATGGTCGATTTGGAACAGTTGGTAGCGAAAATGAACGAGTCTGCTACATACGGTAAGGAAAAAGTGGGGGAAAAATACTAAGATCTCGATTAGTAGATTTAGTAGAAGCCATCGAACGGTAAATGCTATTAGCCGAAGCGAAAAGGATGTGAAGTACGATGCGTATGGTTGACCTTATTGAAAAAAAGAGAGATGGTCATGAACTAACAAAAGAGGAGATTCGCTTTGCTATTGAAGGTTACACAAAAGGAACTATTCCAGATTACCAAATGTCTGCGTTAGCTATGGCTATTTTCTTTCAAGATATGACTACAGTTGAACGAGCGGAATTAACGACGGCTATGGTAGAGTCTGGAGATCAAATCGATTTATCAGCAATTGAGGGGATTAAAGTAGATAAACACTCAACGGGTGGCGTAGGAGATAAAACAACAATCGCTTTAGCCCCTCTTGTTGCAGCGGTAGGTGTCCCTGTAGCAAAGATGTCTGGTAGAGGCTTAGGACATACAGGAGGTACCATCGATAAGCTAGAAGCGATACCAGGCTTTAGTGTAGAAATTGACACCGAACAATTTGTTAATTTAGTGAATAAAAATAAGCTTGCTGTTGTAGGTCAAACTGGCAATTTAACACCTGCCGATAAAAAGCTGTATTCCCTTAGAGATGTAACGGCAACGGTTAATTCCATTCCCCTTATTGCAAGCTCCATTATGAGTAAAAAACTAGCTTCTGGTGCTGATGCCATTGTTCTTGATGTAAAAACGGGTAGAGGAGCATTTATGAAGGAGTTAGAGCAGTCGAAAGAGTTAGCTGAATCAATGGTTGCCATTGGAAAAAGTCTTGGTCGCGATACAATGGCGATTATTTCGGATATGAATCAGCCGCTTGGATTTACAGTTGGGAACGCGCTTGAAGTCAAAGAGGCAATAGAGATGCTTCGAGGAGAAGGTCCTGATGATTTACGTGAGTTATGTTTAACTCTCGGAAGCCAAATGGTCTATTTGGCCAAACAAGCGAATTCGATTGAAGAAGCACGCCGAAAGCTGGAAGAAGTTATTTCAAATGGGAAAGCGCTTGAAGTATTAAAAGTATTTATAGCCTCTCAGAACGGAGATCCTTCCGTTGTTGATCATCCTGAGAATCTACCAAAAGCAAAATATGAGTTAGAAGTGAAGGCAGAACAAACTGGAGTAGTCTCTGCAATCATTGCCGATAAAATTGGTACAGCTGCAATGGTACTGGGAGCAGGTCGAGCAACGAAAGATTCTGAAATTGATTTAGCTGTTGGAATTGTGTTAAACAAAAAAATAGGTGATTCTGTTCAGGTAGGGGACTCCATAGCAACGCTACATGCAAATGACGAACATGTAGAGCATGTTAGTAAAATGGTGAAGGACGCTTATTCATTCACGGATCAACATGTGGCAAAACCAACCCTTATTTATGATGTCATTCATTGAGAAAGAACAAAAGCAGGGAAGAGTTACTCTCCCCTGCTTTTTCGTGTTATTTTTTCGTAACCGCCTCTAGAGCGACTTCCATCATTTCGCTAAAAGTTGTTTGGCGTTCTTCGGAAGTTGTTTCCTCACCTGTTAAGATATGATCACTTACTGTAAGGACAGAAAGGGCCTTTCTGTCAAATTTAGCTGCAATGGTATATAATGCAGCTGTTTCCATTTCAACAGCCAAGATGCCGTATTTTGCCCATTTTTCTAGCTCGGCATTGTCATTGTAGAACATATCAGCAGTAAAGACATTTCCTACTTTAAGGTTTAATCCTTTTTCAATACCAACGTCATACGCTTGTTTCAGTAATTCAAAGTTAGCTGTCGGAGCAAAATCAACTCCACCAAACGTTAAACGATTCATTTGGGAATCAGTGGACGCACTCATAGCTAAGATCACATCACGCACTTTTACATCTTTCTGAATGGCACCACATGTTCCAACACGAACAAGATTCTGAACGTTATATTCCTGCATTAATTCATTAATATAAATGGAAATAGAAGGAACGCCCATTCCTGTTCCTTGGACGGAAATTCTCTCTCCTTTATATGTGCCGGTAAAACCTAGCATGCCGCGGACTTCATTATAACAAACTGCATCTTCTAAGAATGTTTCTGCGATGTATTTTGCGCGTAATGGGTCTCCTGGTAAAAGGATTGTTTCAGCAATTTCACCTTGTTTGGCTCCAATATGTACACTCATTTTGTACCCTCCTATACACCTATAAGGTAGGCTTTTCATTCTTCATTACTATAACATAAACGAAGTGGAACACAAATTTTAATGGATATAAAAAACCTGCAGGAGACATGCTCATGCAGGTAAGTTTACATTAACCAATCTCTTCTTCTTGGTTATGTTGAGAGATACAATTGAAATGTCCAGTTTCTATATTCATCGTATAAGCTTCGATAACAATCCGGTTTGGAATGAGTGGGTGATTTTGTAACAAATGCAGACTTGATCGTAATGTTTCTTCCACTTCTCCATCTATGCCTTTTAACCATGAAAGAACGTCTTTATTTACGATTCGACTATAGTCAAGCGTATTTAATAGTTGTTGACTAATTCCATCTTCTTCAAGTTCTCGCATCATAATTGATTGATTAAATTTAACACGATTATGGTTCTTTGGGGCAATTAAACAAATATGCTCTACATTATGTTGATAGATAGCTAAGATGATATTTCGAACCAAACAACCATACGGCTGAGTAATAGCCGCACTTTCGCTTGTCAAAACTAGCAAATTTGACTCATCAACTTGTAAGAATGTTGAGAGTAATTGTTGGAATTCATGGTTAATATCCGTAATAATGAGGGTGTTTCTTTTCGAAGTCGTTTCATTGATTCCTTTTAGCATCATCATTCCTCCTTAGAAAAGTACTAACCATTGAGCGAATTGATAATATAACGGTATGCCAATAATTAAATTAAATGGGAACGTAACGCCAAGAGCAAGCCCTAGATAAATTGATGGATTGGCATCAGGTATAGAAGTACGAAGGGCAGCTGGTGCAGCGATATACGAAGCACTACCTGCAAGAACTCCCATCAATGTTGTTCCTCCAAGGGATAGCCCAATCGCCGCACCTACTGCAACACCTAAAATACCTCCAATGATAGGCATGATGATTCCAAAAAGGAATAGTTGTATCCCATGCTTTCGAATTTCAGGTAATCGTTCACCGGCTGTTAGTCCCATACTTAGAAGAAATAAGATTAAAACGCTGCTATACAAATCTATAAATAATGGTTGAACGGCTGGCAAAGCATGTTCTCCTGCAATAAGACCAATTGTTAACGACCCGAGTAAAAGCAAGATACTTTTACCAAAAAGGGCTTCTTTCAACACGTCTTTATCAATCCAGGATGTTGCGGGTGAAGCAAAAGCGATTGTTTTTGTAGAATATGGAACTGAGCCCGACTTTTTCTGTTCCATTACCTTTAAGAGGATTAAAGAAATGATGATCGCTGGACTTTCCATTAACACCACCATGGCATTCATAAATCCCTCATAAGAAGTTCCAATTTGATCAAGAAAAGAAATAGCAGCTCCGTAAGTTACGATACTCACAGAACCATAGGTTGCAGCTAATGCAATGGCATTTTTCTTATCCAGCTTAATAACCTTTAAAAGGAGCAGAGTCACAATAGGTAATATAGACCCTAAAAATAACGTACCTAAAACGGGACTAATAACTTCTCCAAATGAATATTTAGAAAGCTCAATTCCTCCTTTTAACCCAATAGCTACGAGCAAGAAAATGCTTAGTGTTTCACTTAAGGCACTAGGAAACTTTAAATCTGATTTCAACATCGCTGCGAGTAACCCAAGGACAAAAAAAAGGACTACCGGAGATAATAAGTTTTGAATCATAATATCATACATTTTTCATTCTCCTTTATGAACTGTCATGTAAATAGAAAAAAGCCGTCTATTAGAAGACCAGTATCATCTCAAACGGAGATGTGCTGCTTCTTTAAATAGACGGCTTATCTTTAACTAGCAAAGTAGCTTTTTAAAGATCTTCCATATTTCATTAGGTCAGTGTCTTCTCAAGATCACTTGCTAATCGAAAAACCATAATTCGTTCACCCGTTTTTGTACTGATGTCGGTGTGGAGTGTGACGACTTCAATTCCGACAATTTCTTGGATGAGTTCACCTAACGTATCGCGACCTGATTCTACAAGTTCACAACGAATCTTTTTAATGGATAATCGCCCTTCATCCTTTTGACAGAGAGCATATTCAGCTGGTGTTAAAACACCTTTAAGTGTGACAATAATCATGTCACGAAGGATGTCAGTTTTGACAGAAACGGATCCTCGTCCTAAGAAGTCTTTCTCCCATTGGGTTAATGACTTTGAGATTTCCGCTTCTAATGATCCTTTTGTACGTATCATTAAAAGATACCTCCTAGGAAATGTGTAGAGGAACATATGATAAAAAAAGGCGCATTTCTCCGAAGATAAATAAGGAAGAAATACGCCGATTTACCATGATGAATAAAACAGGAAGTAATTTGTTCTTTTTCATCATACAGATTCATCATCGATATAATGCTAAAGAACAAATGCTTCAGGCTTTTTTCATTTGATCTCTCGGAAAATTAAGTTAAATTAATCATAGCTTGATATTTTCTTCCTGTCAATCCCAATTAAATAGGAAAACGAACACAAATTAATCCGAAAGTTTTTTCAAAAAAACAATTGTCTAAATTGTATTTATTCTTTATAATGATGAACAATGAGTTAAAACCAACTTGTCTTCTTGGTTTTTTCTGCTAAAGAAAGAAAGGAGGAAGAGATAGCAATGAAGGAAATAAGAGTACAAGCGTCTCCTAGTTACTATGCTTGTGAATTAGGAGTATACGATCGGCTTGAGTCATTACTAAGTGAGGGAAGGGTAGCGAGAGCACTGTTCATTCACGGAAAGAAATCATTAAAGGCCGCGTCGAACATTCTACCTACTTTTGATCAGCTGACTGTTCATTTTGAACCATACGGTGGCGAATGTTCATTGAATGAGATTGAACGTTTGCAACATCTTGGACAAGAAAAAAATTGTGATGTTATTATTGGCCTTGGTGGCGGAAAAGTGATGGATGTAGCAAAGTCAGTAGCGAATGAAATGAATGTGCCAGTTGTTCTATTGCCGACACTTGCCTCTCAATGTGCAGCATGGACACCACTTAGTGTCATTTATACTGATTCAGGTGACTATGTGAAATACACTCCTTTTTTGAAAAACCCATGGATAGTGTTAGTGGATCCAAGGATCATTGCAGCTTCACCTGCGGCATTTTTACGAGCTGGAATTGGGGATACTTTAGCAAAATGGTATGAAGCGCGGGCATTAACGAAAACGTTAGATCATTTACGCGTACCCGTGAGGTTATCGCTTCAGGCAGCAGCTTTATGTCAGGAGCTTATCCTTGAAGAAAGCGAACAAGCAATGCAAGCATTAGGTGAAAAAGCAGTAACACAGTCTCTGATAACGATTATTGAAACGAACATAATGGCAGGTGGATTGGTGGGAGGCCTTGGAGATCACTTTGGCCGAATTGCAGCAGCTCATTCGATTCATAACGCACTAACCCAATTTGAGGAAACTCATCACTTTCTTCATGGTGAGAAAGTTGCCTATGGGGTTCTTGTTCAATTAGCACTGGAAGAAGAAGTAGAAGAATTGGAGAGATTACTTCCGTTTTTCAAAAGAATTGGACTGCCTATTTCACTTACAGATCTAGGTCTCGAAGCAACTACGGATGTTTTCGAAGCTATCGCTCAAAAAACGTTACACCCAAGTGAATCGATTCACTTTATGAGTCAATCATTCACAGTAAATGAGGTTGTTCACGGAATTCAAACCGTTGAAACATATAAAAAATAGATAGATAAAAAAGAGTAGGAGAGAAGAAAATGAAAAAAGTATTAATTTCTGCATTAACAGCTTTATCTATGATTGGTCTTGCAGCTTGTGGCGGCGGTGGAGACGCTGGTACTGGTGAGCTTGCTGAAGATCAATTAAAAGTAGGGGTAACAGCAGGTCCACATGAACAAATCATGGAAAAAGTAATTGAATTAGCTGCTGAAGAAGGTCTTGAAATTGATATGACGGTTTTTACTGAGTATGTTATGCCAAATGTGGCACTTGACGAAGGTGAATTAGATCTTAATAGTTTCCAACATAAGCCTTACTTAGATAATTTTAAAGAAGAACGTAATCTTGACTTAGTTGATGTTGCTACAACAGTAAACTTCCCAATGGGTATTTATTCTACTGAACTTGCAGATGTAGCAGAGTTACAAGAAGGCGATAAAGTTGGTTTACCAAACGATCCAACAAACGGAGCACGTGCATTAATCTTGTTTGAGATCGCTGGTTTAATTACACTTGATCCAGATGCTGGCGTAACAGCGACTGTAAATGATATTACAGATAACCCACATAACTTAGATTTTATTGAACTAGAAGCATCACAAATTCCAAGACAATTGGATGAGTTAGCAGCAGCAGCCATTAATACGAACTTTGCGATTGAGCATGGATTTGTGCCTACAGAAGATTCAATTTACATTGAGCCAAGTGATTCTCCTTGGGTGAACGTACTTGCCGTTCGTACTGAAAATGAAAATGATGCTGTAATTCAGAAGTTTATTGAAATTTATCAATCTGAAGAAGTAAAACAATTTATCGAAGAAGAATTTGCTGGTTCTGTAGTAGCTTCATGGTAAGATAACATAATGAGAGTAGGGTGACTATGGTCACCCTCTTTTTCTATTAAGGAGTTGAAGAAGATGATCGAATTAAAGCATGTATCCAAAACGTTTGCGACTAAAAAATCAACGGTAAGTGCACTAGATGATGTTTCTATCCATGTAAAAAAAGGCGAAATATATGGAGTTATTGGATATAGTGGTGCAGGAAAAAGTACACTGATTCGTTGTGTAAACATGCTTGAAAAGCCAAGTGCAGGAGAAATTATTGTTAACGGTGTAGAGATGACGGGCTTATCTGCAAATAAGCTTCGTGAAGCGCGTCAAAATATAGGGATGATTTTTCAAGGGTTTAATTTATTAAAAACAGCAACAGTTTATGATAATATTGCCATTCCTTTGAAATTAACAGGCATACCGAAAAGTGAAATTGATGAAAGAGTAAAGAAATACTTAGCTGTAGTAGGATTAGAGGAAAAAGCGGATTCCTACCCTGGCCAGCTGTCTGGTGGTCAAAAGCAGCGAGTGGCGATTGCCCGTGCCTTGTCTCATGAACCAGATGTGTTATTAAGTGATGAAGCAACAAGCGCCTTAGACCCAGAAACAACAGAGTCTATCTTAGCGCTATTATTGAAAATTAATAAAGAATTTGGGATTACGATTTTGCTAATTACTCATGAAATGCATGTCGTTCAAAAGATATGTGACCGCGTAGCAGTAATGGAGAATGGAAAAGTAATCGAAGAAGGAAAAGTAATTGATATTTTCTCCAAAGCCACTACGAATACAACAAAGAAATTTATTAATAGTTTGTTTCCTGAAGATATTCCTGTGGAAGTAATAAATTCTTTTAGTGAACAAGGTCCTGTTATTCGTTTATCTTTTGTTGGTCAATCAACAGGAAAACCTGCGCTTGCAGAAGTAGCAAAGAAATTTAACGTTTATACGAATATCTTATCTGGGAATATTGTTCAATTAAAGAACGAGCCTTATGGCCGAATGGTGATTCATTTACAAGGGGATCAAGAGCAAACGGAAGCATCTATTGACTATTTAGAGGCTGAAGGTGTCCATGTAGAAAGGGTGAATTTGTAACATGTTTCAATTAACAGAATTTTTTGATCGTTGGGGCGACCCTATTTGGAAAGCAACCATTGAAACGTTTCAAATGGTTTCTATTTCTCTAGTTATTTCGATTATTATTGCTTTACCGTTAGGAACTCTTTTAGTTTTAACAAGACCTAATAAAAGTTTAGAAAATAAATATGTCTACCAAGCGTTAAATATTGTAATTAATATCACACGTTCGATTCCATTTATTATATTGCTATTCTTTATTTTACCTTTTACAAAGTTTATCGTTGGAACATCCATGGGAGTAAAAGGCGTAATTGTCCCGCTAGTTGTGTATACCGCTCCCTATATTGCCAGATTGATGGAATCTGCTTTGCTAGAGGTGGACAAGGGTGTACTAGAAGCATATGAAGCAATGGGGATAAAAACGCACCATATTATTTGGCACGTAATGGTACGCGAAGCTCGTCCTTCTTTGATATTAGGTTTAACGATTGCAACGATTGGATTAATTGGTGCAACAGCAATGGCTGGTCTAGTTGGTGCAGGTGGTTTAGGAGATTTAGCATACCGTTTCGGTCACTTACGTTACGAACCTGAAGTTATGTATGCTACAGTCATTATCCTCATTATTCTTGTTCAAGGAATTCAATCAATTGGAAACCGTGTTGCATCTAGATTGAAGAAAGATTAGAAGGAGGAATCGAAATGACACAGGTTGGTTTTCGATCTCCTGAACAATGGGAGCAAATGGCGAAAGAGCAGTTAGATAAAGGAGCTTTTGAGTATATTCAAAGTGGTGCTGGAGTAGAAGATACCTTACAAGCCAATATAAACGGGTTTAAAAAATGGCACATTGTTCCTAGGGTGCTTAGAAATGTGGCGAATGTTGATAGTAGTTCAACAATACTTGGTTTGAAAACGAGCGCTCCGTTTGCACTTGCACCGGTAGGGTTTCAAACGATCATTCATCCTGAGGGAGAGTTAGCTGTTGCAAAAGCAGCAGCTGCCGAGAACGTCCCTTACACAGTTAGTACTGTTTCTACTTATTCGATGGAAGAAATTGCAGAAGTGATGGGTGATGCACCGCGATTCTTTCAGCTTTACTGGCCAAATGATGAGGATATTGCATTAAGCTTTGTAAGACGAGCTGAACAAAGTGGTTATTCGGCTATTTTTATTACAGTTGATACACCAATGCTCGGCTGGAGAGAGCAGGACAAATCTAACAAATATTTTCCTTTGAGAAAAGCTCAAGGGTTAGGGAACTATTTGGTAGACCCTGTGTTCCAAGAAAAAGCAAGAATTACACCTGATTCAGATTTAGAAGTGGTAATAAAGGAAGTAGCGTCGCGTCTTTTCAATCCATCTTTAACATGGGAAAACATAAAATGGTTGCGGACAAAAACAGACCTCCCTCTTGTGATTAAAGGAATTGTTCACCCAGATGATGCCAAACTCGCGGTTGAATATGGAATGGACGGAATTGTTGTTTCTAATCATGGCGGTAGACAATTAGATGGATCTATTAGCAGTATTGATGCACTACCAGCAATAGTAGAAACGGTTCAAGGGCGCATTGAAATTGTATTTGATGGCGGGGTTCGCCGTGGAGTAGATGTAATTAAGGCACTTGCATTAGGAGCTAATAGCGTTTTGATTGGTAGATTGTATGCTTATGGATTAACAGACGGCCAAGACGGTGTCGAATCGGTTATCGCTCAATTAAAAGAGGAAGTCCAGACCGTACTAGCATTGACAGGTGAGACAAACGTTAAGTCTCTACAACAAGTAACTTTAAAGTCTATGTAATAATAGTGATGATAAAAATGTCTTTTCATTTTCACGTGTAGCAACTACATGATGAACAAGAAAAGACATTTTTTTTGGTAAAGATAGATACTTTCCTATGGAGATAGTTAGGTTGTATAATGAAATAACTGTCGAAATTTGCGGTGAAGCTTACAAAAGTGGTAGCTAAATTATGAGTCTTCGAATTAAATTGATTGATAAGACGCATTGGGGGAAAGAATGAATGGCTAACTGGAAGACATTCTTTGATCAAAGTATTCGTAGAAAGTACCTAACAGTTATCGGAGTGACACTAGCAACTGTTATAATCATCTCAATTGGTTTCATTTATTATATGCTTACAACACAAAGTCAATTAGATGCAGAACGAGATTATTTGCAAGAGAGAGTAGAAGTAATTGATAAACTGAACAATACTTTAAATCATCTCATCTTAAATGCTCGAGCGTATTATTTAATACATGAAGAGGCTAACAAAGTGAAGGTGGATATACATTTAGATGAATTAAAATCCATTATTGATTACTATAAAGAGTACCCTATTCATTCAGAGGAATATCGATTCGGAGTAGATCTTAATCGTTTTTATATGGGGTATAAGTACTATACATTTGACCGGGTCTCAAAAATGGCCTTGGAATCAAGATACGATGATATAAGAGTGTTTAATCGGCAGAACCAATCCTCAGATGATATTCGTGAATTTCTAGAGGCAATGGAAATCCTTAAAAATGAAACAACTGAGGAATTAGATCATGTGATTAATAAATCCATTTCACAATTAAAGTTCTTTACCATTGGACAAGTTATTTTTAGTTCATTGGTACTTATCTTATTCATTTTTTTAATTGGGAGAATTTTACGAGATGTTATACGTCCTATTGAAGAACTTGAGGAAGCAACGGACGCTGTCGCAAAAGGTGAGTCATTTAAATTAACAAAAATTAATCGCAATGATGAGATTGGTTCTTTATCTAATGCTTTTATTAAAATGGCAAGGACGATTCAAGAGAAAGAGGAAGAATTAACCGCACAAAATGAAGAGTTAATGGCACAACAAGATGAATTGCATTACCAACAAGATCAACTGGAAACGACTTTATCTGCTTCAAAGCAAACAAAAGAAAAGTTGGAGCGATACTATAAGTTAAGTCAAGCATTGACGTTTACTCTTGACAAGCAAGAATTGGTGAATGAATTGCTTTATAATTTAAATGAGCTTTACTCGTTTGATGCTAGCATTATTGCTCTTACAGCAGAGGACGTTTACACATCGAAGGGGTTACCGAAAGAAACCGTTGAACGTTTTAGAAGAAATGTGATCGAACAGCAGTATGCTAGATTACAAGATGAAGAATATTATGTTATTAAAAGACTAGCTGATTCATCAGAACGTGGGATTTCAACAAATGAATTATATTGCTATGATTTTTATACAGCTTTTCTAGACGGAAATCATCAAGAAGTAGGTGTCTTTGCAGCAACTAGAGTGGGGAGACCTTTTTCCGAAGAGGAAATGAATGAGATACACGGTCTCATGAATCAAGTTTCATTATCGTTTGAGCGAATTAAGATGTATGAAGCAGTTGAATATTCTCGAAAAATAAACCAGGATATTATAGATAATGTAAATGAAGGCATTCTATTTGTGTCAGCTACGGGTGATATGATTCATCATAATGACACACTATGTAAGTTAGGAACTTGCAGCGAATGGGAGTTAGGAAACATTCAAACGAAAGATGAGTGGATAAATGATTTTGTCGCTAGAGTGAATGAACCTGCTGAATTATCAGCGTTCTTTAACGAATCCCTTGAACATTGTTTTGACGAGACGAAGAGCATGACTTATTCAATTGAAGGGGATATGGTACGTTACATTGATGTTTATGCCACTTCAGTATTCCAAAAAGGAGAAAAAGTAGGAACGGTCTTTGTTCATCGTGATATAACAAAAGAGCATGAAGTAGATCAAATGAAGTCCGAGCTCGTAAGTACAGTTAGTCATGAATTGCGAACACCGCTTTCAAGCGTTCTTGGCTTTACGGAACTTTTGATAACGAAAGACCTAAAAAAAGAACGTCAAAAAAAGTATTTAACAACGATTCATAAAGAAGCAAAACGGTTAACAAACTTAATTAATGATTTTCTTGATTTACAGAGAATGGAAGCAGGACAGCAAAGCTACGAGATGGAGCCATGTAAAGTCGATGAAGTAGCGATGGAAGTCGTTCGTCAATTTAAGCATGAAAAAAACCATGATGTCTTTTTTATAGATGAAGCTCAAAATGTAGTTGTACATGGGGACAGAGAACGATTAATTCAAGTGTTTACGAATTTAATGAGCAATGCTATAAAATTCTCGCCTGACGGTGGAGATGTAAAGATTCATTTAAGAAATGAACAACACTTATTACACATTACTATCCAAGATCAAGGCTTAGGTATTCCTGAAGATGAAGTGAAACTGTTATTTAAGAAATTTCATCGAATTGACAATAGTGAGAGACGGAAAATTGGAGGAACGGGTCTAGGATTAGCAATTTGTAAAGAGATAATAGAAAAGCATCAAGGTACGATTTGGATTGAGTCAACAGAAGGAAAAGGAACGACGATTCATATCAAGATGCCACTTTTAGAAACTAGACAGGAAGAACTTGTGAGTGATGAGGTGTTGCAAGGTCAAGACAGTGTTAATGTCATGATTGTTGAAGATGATACAAGTTTAGCACTGCTTCTGTCGGAAGAATTAAAAGGAAAAGGATTTAAGGTTATTCATCATAGTGAACCTTCTCGCGCATTAAAAGATGCGATGAAGATTCCACTTGTGGGAATAGTAGTAGACTTAATGCTAGGGGAGGAAATGAGTGGTTGGGATTTAATTCAATGCTTAAAAGAAGAAGAGAAGACAAAGCATATTCCCATTGTCATTTCATCTGCATTAGATAAGCCTGAAGAGAAAGTAGAAAAGTATCAAATTGACAAGTATTTAACAAAACCTTTTCCACCACATGAATTATCAACAACAATTGCAGAATTCCTCCTTCATTCAGAAACGGGAGATGTTCTATTTCCAGATAACAAAAAAGAGTAGAGAGTAGAGAAAGGCCCTTACCATTATGGTGGTAAGGGCCTTTCTTACTTAACTCAAAAAATTGTTGGAATTGTCGTCTCTCTCCTTCAGGTTGTTATTCGGAACTAGTAAAAGCTTGTGAAGCAAGAAGGAGAAGGGTGCGATCATCCATAGGTGGATTATGTAATCCTGCACGAACATCACGATAATACCGTTGAATCGGATTATCCTTGAATAAACTTTGAGCACCTACCACTCTCATTGCTCTATCTACAATCATAACAGCACTATTAACCACATGGTATTTCACAGCGCCAAGTTCACCTTGCATTTGAACTCGCTCTTCAGCAGTAGAAACATCCCATTTTTTTGCAACACTATAAAGGAAGTGACGAGCTTGAATCAAGTCTGCTTCATTTTCTCCAATTTTCACTTGTACGTTTGGTAGTTCTTTGATGGAGGTTGATAAGCTGTTAGGAGAATACGTATTAGCAAAGTCAATAGCAAAATTTTGAGCTGCTTGTGCAATACCTAAATAACAAGCTGGAATATGTAAAAGCCAGCCGGCTGGACTTTTCTTACCAGGATGAATGACTTCAAGGAAATGATCATTTGGGATACGTACATTCTTTAAATATAAATCATGACTTGCCGTTCCTCTCATCGCAATTGAATTCCATGTTTCTTCTATTTTCACTCCAGCTGCGGACTGATTAATTAAAAAATTCCCAACTTGGCCATCCTCCATCGTTGCGGAAACAATAAAATAGTCGAGGGCAGGAGCCATTGATGTAAAGCTTTTTCTACCTGTAATGATCCAGCTATCGTTTTCCTTTTTTGCTACTGTTGTTGGCTTTCCACCACGAGTAGGGCTTCCGGTTTCAGGTTCAGAAGCAGCAGCATTTACTAATTTTCCTTCGTGTAATACTTCATAAAAAAGGCGATCAAGTATGGTTTCAGGCCAGTTTTGACTTTCGGAAATTTGCGTTATGAGACCCATATGCCAACCAATTGATAATGAGGTGGAGCCATCATATGTAGCAATGGTTTCTTGTAATGGAAGCCATTCAGCTAGCGGAAGACCTTGTCCACCATATGATTTTGGTACAGTTAACGTAGTATATCCAATCTTCTTTAAATCTGCTATGTTTTCCATCGGGAATGTGTTCTCTTCATCGTGTTTTTTTGCGCGAGTTGAAAAAGGTTGAGAAGTGAGTTGAACGATTTTTTGTCGCTCCTTCAATGACTGTCCGATTAGTAATTTCATAAACTTTCCTCCGTTCTTCCTGTTTTCAACAGTTTATCATAAGAAGCGGAAGATGAAGAATGGATTGCTTAGAGCTTATTAAAAGTGAAGGGGATGTCTTTAAAGGATGATAGATGAATGGTTAGAGCCATCCCCTTCCATTGTGTTAGGGTCTTATAAATACAGCGGTACCAATAGGGACCGTCCGAGCTAATTCTTCCACATCCTGATTAAACATTCGAATGCATCCTCGTGAAACATAGTGGCCTATTGACTCAGGATCGTTCGTACCATGAATGCCATAGTGTTTTTTTGATAAACTCATCCACATCGTTCCAAATGGTCCCCCTGGATTAGGAGCTTTATTAATGATAATAAAGTCTCCTACAGGAGTTTCATGAAGAACTCGACCAACCGCAACGGGGTAGACTTTTTGTATTTGATCATGAAGCATTAAAGTAAGGGTCCTATTTGAAAGAGAGACGTTAATGGAATAAGGGATTGTTGCAGGAGAAGGATATCCGGGAATGTTGATTGCTTGCCCTACAACAATTATATCTGGATCGATTTGAGGGTTAGCCGTAATGAGTTGGTTTAAAGAAACACGATAATCTTCAGAAATTGAAAATAGCGTTTCGCCTAATTGAACGAAATGAATCATGTTGCATCCTCCTTTCTACTTTGTATAACGTATGTTTGTGAAAGATGAACAGAACGCTTTTTCTACTGGAATTTACAAGGGAATGAATTAGAGAAGATCGTTCGATTCTTTAATGATAAACAGACATCCATTGTAACGGTTAGTTGGATTATGGTTAAATAGAAGAAGATCAATAAGAAAAGGGAGACTTCCTATGAAACCATTACAAATTTCAGCTGAAACAGCACAAAAACTGTCAGAATCCTTAAAAGTACCAATTGAACAAATCATGCATATGCCTCAGCATATTCTGTTAGCGAAGCTGGCTGAATTACAAAATAGTGAGAAGAAAGAAGAGTAGATCTTACATGTTTGTTTATTAGAAATGAGGTAATGCAGAAGAGTAGAAAAACCTTCGCATTACCTTTTTAAAAGGAGAAAGCGGTACGTAATTGAGGATATGCTTAGTAGCCTTTTTGATAATCAACCACGTTTATTGAAAGAGGTTCGTTCATTAAATAGTTTTGGAGATTTGGAAGCAAAACGTCCTCAACGACCCGTTTATCGTAATAAGCGGTCGATCCAGCTGTATGAGGGGTAATAATGACATTATCATGCTCCCAAAGAGCACTTGTTGATGGAAGTGGTTCTTGTTCAAAAACATCTAATCCAGCCCCGGCAATGTCCCCGTTCTCCAAAGCGGTTACTAAATCTTTTTCGACAATGATTGCTCCTCTCCCAATGTTAATTACAAAGGCAGTTGATTTCATTAACTTAAATTGTTCTGCTCCGAATAAAGAAGTTGTATTCTCTGTAAGAGGCAAGGTGATAACAATATAGTCACATCTTGGAAGAATGGAATGTAATTGATCAATTTTATACATTTCATCGACATATGGTTTAGATTCTCCAGAATGGCGAATACCTAGCACCTTCATACCAAAAGCCTTGGCTATTTTGGCTGTTTCCTGTCCGATTGCCCCGACCCCAATAATTCCAATCGTTTTTTCATGTATTTCTAATTTCATATTCTCATGATGCCATTTTTTCGTTTGTTGGTTTCTTACATAGCTATGTATCTTTCTAGTTAATCCTAACATGAGGGCAAAAATCGTTTCAGATATTGGATAGGAGTGAACCCCATTTGCACTTGTCACTTGTATGTTTCTAGATTGCAATTTTTCAAGAGGTAGGTAATTGACTCCAGCGGTACATGTTTGAATCCATTGTACGCTTGAATTCTCTTGAAAAAGAACGTCCTTCATTTCTTTTTTCCAACCGGCAATGATTTCTGCATCATTTAAATGGTTTTCCCATATTGAACGATCTCTTCCGATAATGAGCTCCCAATCTGGCAGAATTGCTTTAATTTGTTTTGTGTACACGTCGTCGAGATTTTGTGTAACAATTAGCTTTCTTTTTGTCATTTTCGTGCCTCCTCTAACATGTTTCTTTTATTTTAACAAAGAATTGGTAAAAAAAGTGAAGAACTCCTTTTGAAGACGAAGAAGATCCTACATCTTGAAGGTGAGCATCTTGACAATTTTTTAGTCTAGTGAAGGTTAGTTGGAGTAAATTTGCCAACACGATTAGGCAAGAACGTCTTTTGTCGTTCCTGTTGAAGAAGGAGTTAGGCATGAATTTTTTCTAAATGTTGAAATATATAAAATGGGTACCTAAGGTCAATAAAAGCCTTTTAGGTACCCTTATTTTTAGTGAACGGTTGGGTCTACATAACGACCGTAATCAGGAATAGCAATTTTATCAAAGTCTGCAGCCAATTTATCAAGACTTTTCGTTAATTCCTCTCCATACATAGGAAGTCCATGACCAGTTATTGCCACCGTTGGTTCTAAGTGCTTTAAAATCCCGACCGATTCCCATGCAGCTTCCCAGTCAGTTGTTAAGTATCTTGGAGGACCATTGATTTCTTTTTGTTGAGTTAAAACTTTGTAAAGGGAGTCTTGTTTCACTGTGACAAAGGCATCTCCAGCAATTAATGCATTGTCTTCAATCCGAATGAATGAACAATGCCCTGGAGTATGCCCAGGGGTATGAATCCAACGCCAACCAGGCATTTCTGGAATGCGGTGATCTTTAGGTAGTTCTTTTAACCGACTTCCAAGTTGTGTTGGACCATTAGGGAACATACCGGACATTTTAGCAATAAGGCCACCTTCAACACTCGTATCTGGTTCTGGATAGCTCTTTTCTCCTGTTAAATATGGAAATTCAGCTGAATGTGCATAAATAGGCACGTCCCATTTCTCTGCTAAATCAACTATCGCTCCTACATGATCAAAATGTCCGTGGGTTAATACAATCGCACGTGGCGGGTGAACAGATCCGAACTTGTCTCTTAAGGCATCCAAAATATCATCAGCAGATTTTGGCATTCCGGCATCAATTAATACCCAGCCTTTTGCTTTAGAAGGATTTCCAACAAAGCATACATTGACGACTTGAACGGGTAAGCAATAAATTTCGGGAGCAACCTCTTGAATCACCCCATTTGAAATTGAGGTGATTGGGATAAACTTATTATCTTCACTATAATGCATTTCTTGGTCCACGTAATTCCCTCCTAATGTCGATATGAACAAGCTTAGTTTTTGACCTATTCAATGTTTTATGTAAGAAGCATAAAAAAAGCAGTTGGAGTGTTATAATGGAACAAATTATCTGTAGGAGGATGTAATTTCATGTTGAAGCGAATTCATCACACGGCCATAATATGCTCGGATTATTCGATATCAAAGAATTTTTATGTGAATGTTTTAGGGTTGAAAATAATAAATGAAACACATCGTATTGAACGTAATTCTTATAAATTAGATCTTGAGATTGGGGATAGTCAAATTGAACTTTTTTCTTTCGAGAACTCACCAGAAAGAGCGAGCTACCCTGAAGCAAGAGGGCTCAGGCATCTTGCATTCGAAGTGGAGAATGTTGAAGAAAGTAAAAGTTGGTTGGAGAGAAAGGGAGTAGAGGTAGAGCCTGTTCGAATTGACGAAACAACAGGAAAGAAATTCACTTTTTTTTCAGACCCTGATGGTCTCCCACTTGAGCTCTATGAAGCTAAATAAATACGTCATGAAAACTTTTCCAACAAAAAAGTTGAATAAGTTTCTTCGATCTTCACACAATAGTTACTGAATACGAACAAAGCGAGGTGAACAGAAATGGCAAGCAACAACAGTAGTAACCAACTATTAGTTCCAGGAGTAGAACAAGCTCTTGACCAAATGAAGTACGAAATTGCTTCTGAATTTGGTGTTCAACTTGGCGCGGATGCAACTGCACGTGCTAACGGTTCTGTTGGTGGCGAGATCACCAAGCGTCTAGTTCAACAAGCTGAGCAACAACTTGGCGGTTCTCAGTTCTAATTAAAAATCCCTGGCCCACAAATGTTTAATCATTTGGACCCCGTCACTATGACGGGGTCTTTTACACTTTGGGAATCCTTTACTTATCATTAGAACGAATATCTCCGTGAATGTCGTACGTAATATCCTGAAAAGTGGCAGTTAAGTTTGTATCTGTGTAGTTCATTTCCGTTTGTGGTAAATAGTAAGTAACTTCTTCACCGATTAATAAGAAATAATCTTTAAAAATATAGCGTGAAGAAATACGCTCAGGGGCTGCGTACGTATCGTTTTGCAAAGTAATTTGATAGTGATTCTTATCTTTGCAAACAATGAGATGAGAATGATCGCTACACTCTTTATCCTGTAATGAGTGGAATTCAGCTAGCAGTGGTTTGGCCGAATAGGTTGCTTGTAATGCCTTTTCTACATTTTGAGGATGTTCCTTCCTAAACTGTTGTTTGAGCAAGGCAAAGTTCTCTAATTCTTCATTGCTCGGAAGATAATCTGAGCGGAATATTCGATCAAAATAACTTTGCTCTGTATAAAAAAGCATGATATCTGTCTCCAAACTAGAGTAAGCTCGGTCAAGATTTACAAGCCAGGAATAGTCATGTTCCTCATTAGTGGGTATGGCATCGACTGCCTCGACATAGATATCATAAGAATTATTTACATCGCTATAGGAACGAACAATCGGGTCCGGAAGCATAGAGACATAGATATAAATAAAAGCAATTCCAATAAGAAGTCCGCTAATATACTTCCCTCTGCTTGTTTTAGGAATAATGAAAAATAACCCCAAATACGCAATCGTACATAATAGTAGGCTTATGATAAAGAAAGGGAAGGTCAAGTATGACTCAAAAAACAGACCGAGCCCCCTAGTGTAATCATTCCTAAAAAAACAGAGAACCTTACGTTTTTTTGTTTGAAAGCGATAAACCAAGCAAAGGATAAGGCAAGAATAATAAATGCAAGTTGTAGATAATGTAAAATAACGAATCATTCCTTTAATGTATTGTCGAGCTTCTAATAGAATAGCCACCATTGATGCGATAAGAATAGCCTTCATATGCCCATTTTAGAGAGTCGGAACTGTATTGTAAAGAAGAGTAAGGGACGTAATAAGTAGTTTCGCCACCTGTGATTAAGAAATAACTTGATAGTAAATGAGGTCCGCTTACTTGGTGATGGTTTGCTCTCACTCCTTTTTGTAAGTCGATGACAAAGAGATCTTCTTTAAGACAAACCGACATCGTTTCATCTTTGTGGCATTGGCCGTCTTCCATTGCTAAGACAAGAGGGAGAAGGGATGTTGCTTGGTGAAAATTGCGAAAGATGTTATCAACAGTTTGTTCATGTTGTAACTCCATGTTCTTTTCTAGTTTCTTAACATACTTCATCTCCTCAGAAGAGGCAATGAAATCGTAACCGATCAAACGATTTGTATGGGTTTGATAACGATAGAAGTCATCAAAGGTTATGTACAGTTCGTAATGGACTTGGCTCCACTCATCTAACCAGTTTCTGTCTTCTTCTTCCGGGACATCGGTTGCTAGCTTTAGATAGTTAGTATAAGAATCTTCTACATCTGAAACAGTTAACCCATAAGGTTCAAACATGGAAGTATGAACAAAGTAAATGGTAAGAAGAGAGGCGAGTGTAATTCCTACATACCGTAATCTTTGTTTTCGTGAATCGTGCGTGTAATAATAAGCAACTATTCCTGTAAAAAGGCACAAAATACCGAATAAATAAACGGTATAGGAGATAAAGGGTTGAATGAAAAAAGTAAGAAAACCAACTTGGATTAATAACGTGATAAAAAATGTTTTTCTGTTTTCTTTTCGCCACACGGTAACAAGGCCAATGATAAAGATGACGATTGGAATGAATACTTCAGGCAGTTTTTCCAACTCATTTCCTGATTTTAATGACTTTCTCCTATCCTACCATATGAAAAGAAAGGGATCTAGATTAAGAAATTTCGTTTATTTTGTAGAAATCTATGTATAAATACAGTCTCGTTGGGAAAAATGGGGGGTAGCCAACTTGGGTGAAGTTTCCTTTTTAGGAAATAGTAAGTCATGCCTAAGGACGACTATGAATATGAGATGGAGGTCGGATGGAGATGAGGAAAGTTCTATCCAGTATTTTAAGCGTATGCCTAGTGTTAGGTTTACTAGCACCAATGGCAAGCGCTGAGGAACAACAAGCAAAATTAGCGGAGAAAGCCTCTTCAGCAATTGTCATTGAACGTGATACGGGCGAAGTAATTTTTGACAAGAACAGTCATGAGAAACTTCCACCCGCAAGTATGACCAAGATTATGACAATGTTGCTTATTATGGAAGCAATTGATAAAGAATCTCTTGCTTATGATGATATGGTTCGTACGAGTGAGTATGCTGCTTCAATGGGTGGTTCACAAATTTTTCTAGAGCCAGGTGAAGAAATGAGTGTGGAAGATATGCTTAAGGCAATCGCCGTAGCCTCAGCAAATGATGCATCGGTTGCTATGGCAGAGCATATCGCTGGAACAGAAGAAGAATTTGTTGTGATGATGAATGAGAAAGCAAAAGAATTAGGACTTGAAAATACAAATTTCATTAATACGAATGGGTTGCCGGCTGACAATCATTATACGACGGCCTACGATCTCGCGATGATTTCAAAAGAACTCCTTAAGTATGATGATATTACAAAGTTCACAGGGATTTATGAAGATTATTTGCGAGCTGATTCGGAAGAAGATAAATTTTGGCTTGTTAATACGAATAAATTAGTTAAGTTTTATCCTGGTGTGGATGGGTTGAAAACGGGGTACACGCGTGAAGCGATGTATTGTTTAACAGCTACTGCTGAGAAAAACGATATGCGTGTTATCACGGTGATTATGGGAGCTCCTTCACCGAAAGAAAGAAATGCTCAAATCACATCGATGCTTGATTATGCATTTAGCCAATATCAAGCACACAAATTATATGATAGAGATTTTGTGTTAGCAGATGTGGATGTGAGTAAAGGCGACAAAGATCACATTCCAGTTGTTACATCAGAATCAGTATCTATTCTTACGAAAAAAGGAGTAAAGATTGACGATGTGACAGAACGTCTTGAAATTGATGCTAACTTACGTGCTCCGGTCAAAAAAGGTGACGTCATAGGAACTCTTTTTATTGAGAAAGAAGGAGAGATTTTGAGTGAGACCCCTTTAGTAGCTGGAGATGATGTGTTAGAAGCATCATGGTGGAAGTTGTTTAAGCGTACGTTAGCGAAATTTGGAGCTGCATAACTCCTTTTGACAACTTTTTGCGAATGAGGACTAGTTTTGTCACCTTGCAGGAAGCCAAGAGGAAAAAGGCGAAATTCTCTCTAGCAAAGATGTGTAGTGTACCTTTTAAAAAAAGAGGTTCCACTATACGTAACTCATGATTATTGAGCGAACTAGAGGGAGTGATGGAAATGAGTTTACAAATTAATTTAGAGCAAAAAGGAAGTGTACTTCTCGTTAGGTTAGAGGGGGAGCTTGACCACCATACAGCTGAGGAGCTACGTGGTCAGGTTGAATCCGTGCTAGCGGATGGCCAAGTAAAGCACATTGTCTTAAACTTAGAGCTACTATCTTTTATGGATAGCTCTGGATTAGGTGTCATTTTAGGCAGATATAAACAAGTCAAAGCAAATGGAGGAGAAATGGTGGTATGTGCTATTTCACCATCTGTAAAACGTTTGTTTGAGATGTCAGGACTGTTTAAAATTATCCGTTTAGAAGACAGTGAACAATTTGCTTTACAAACTTTGGGGGTGGCTTAAGCGATGCAAAATGTAATGGATTTGAAGTTCTCAGCTCAGAGCCAAAACGAGTCTTTTGCTCGTGTAACAGTTGGAGCCTTTATTGCTCAACTAGATCCAACTATGGACGAAATGACGGAAATTAAAACAGTCGTTTCTGAAGCAGTGACAAATGCTATAATTCACGGTTATCATAATCAGCCTGATGGGATGGTTTATATTCATTGTACGCTTGAGAATGGTACGATAGAACTTACAATTCGTGATGAAGGAATGGGCATTCAAGATATAGAAGAAGCACGTCAGCCACTTTTTACGACTAAGCCAGAGCTTGAACGTTCCGGAATGGGTTTTACGATTATGGAGAACTTTATGGATGAGCTGAAAGTCGTATCGGAACCGATGATCGGTACAACTGTCTTTGTAAAAAAAACACTTACAAATAGCAAAGCTATGTGTAATTAAGGAGTTTTGCCTATGGATGTCGAGGTAAAACAACAAAAGAAGAAGCAGGCACATTTTTCTGATTCTGAAGTGAAGGCATTAATTGCCAGGAGTCAGGAAGGAGACCAAGAAGCCAGAGATTTAATAGTTAATCGGAACACAAGACTCGTATGGTCTGTTGTCCAACGCTTTATGAATCGAGGCTATGAAGCGGATGATTTGTTTCAGATTGGTTGTATTGGCTTGATTAAGTCAGTCGACAAGTTTGATTTGTCATATGATGTCAAGTTTTCAACATATGCTGTACCGATGATCATTGGTGAGATTCAACGGTTTTTGAGAGATGATGGAACGGTGAAGGTTAGCCGGTCTATTAAAGAACTTGGCAATAAGATTCGTAAAATGAAAGATGAAATGACAAAATCATTAGGGCGGACGCCAACGGTGAATGAGATTGCTGAAGCACTAGAGATTACTCCAGAGGAAGTTGTTTTTGCAGGTGAGGCAAGTAGGTCGCTCTCTTCTATTCATGAAACGGTCTATGAAAATGATGGAGATCCGATCACGTTGTTAGACCAAATTGCAGATCAAACGGAAACCAAATGGTTTGATAAGATAGCGCTAAAAGAGGCAATCCGCGATCTAGATGAGCGAGAACGTCTTATTGTATACTTAAGGTATTATAAAGACCAAACACAATCAGAAGTTGCCTCAAGGCTTGGTATATCTCAAGTTCAAGTATCACGACTTGAAAAGAAGATTCTTGAACAGATGAAGCTTGAGATGGGGGATGTGTAGGGATTGAAAAGAGGTTGACCCTTCTAAAACGGGAATTATTTCCGTGGAAGAAGAGTTAACCTCTTTTTTTGGGTTGAAATTTCGAGAAAATAATTGTTTTAGTCTGAATCGTTTCTATTAAATGATGCGTCTAACTTATGAATATTCGTAGTGAGATACAACCACACTACGAGTGACATTACTAGTAGAAAAGTGGGTGCCAATTTATGTGTGGGTTTGTAGCGTGCATTTTTGATGAACCTCAAAAAAATGACGATAAAATAAAAGAAATGAATCGATTAATCCCGCATCGGGGTCCCGATCAGGAAGGGTATATGAGTGGAGAACATGTTCAACTTGCGTTCAGTCGGTTAAGCATTATTGATTTAGAAGGTGGGTATCAGCCTCTTTCATATATGAATGGACGTTATTGGATTGTGTTTAACGGTGAAATTTATAACTATGTTGAATTAAAGCAAGATCTCCAAGCTAAAGGCAAACTCTTCAAGACAGATTCTGATACTGAAGTCATTCTTGCTCTTTACAGTGAAGTGGGGGCTAGAGTCGTTGATTATTTACGTGGAATGTTCGCTTTTGTCATTTGGGACAATCATGAGAAGGAGGCGTTTGCTGCAAGAGATCATTTTGGGATCAAGCCGTTATTTTATAAAGAAGAAAATAATAAAATAGTATTTGCATCAGAAAAGAAAAGTTTGCAAGTAGATGAAGAGATGAATGAGATAAATGAACAGGGATTGCAGCACTATTTGTCTTTTCAGTATGTACCCGAACCATTTTCGATGACAAGCGGTATTTATAAATTAGAACCTGGTTATTCCCTTCGAAAGGAAATTGGTAAAAAGAGTAAAATGACACCGTATTTCAAACCAAGTTTTCATCCGATTAACCAAAGTGAAGAAGAGTGGATCAAACAAATCAGAGAAACGTTGTATGATTCTGTTGCAAAGCACTTGCGAAGTGACGTACCTGTTGGAGCATTCTTATCTGGGGGAATTGACTCAACCATTATTGCTTCCATTGCAAAAGAAATGAAACCAGATTTAGAAACGTTTTCGGTTGGTTTTGAACAAGAAGGTTATAGTGAACTAGATGTAGCGAAAGAAAGTGCAGACAAGCTCAATATAAAAAATAGCGCGAAGATAATCTCAGCTGATGAGTATTGGGGAGAGCTTCCAAAAATTATGTGGCATATGGATGATCCATTAGCTGATCCAGCTTGTGTTCCTCTCTATTTTGTGGCACAAGAAGCGAGTAAAAGGGTAAAAGTCGTTCTCTCTGGAGAAGGGGCAGATGAGTTATTCGGTGGGTACAACATTTATCGTGAACCACAAAGCTTAGCTTGTTTTGACTATGTTCCATCTGTTTTTAAACAACATTTACGGAAATTAGCCATGATTCTACCAGAGGGTGTGAAAGGAAAGAGTTTTCTTGAACGCGGAACGACGCCCCTGGAGGAACGATATATTGGGAACGCTAAGATGTTTTCTGAATTTGAAAAGAAACAAATCCTCACTACATACAATGAGGAATATACGAATGAACTAATTACGAAAAACATCTATGAACGTTCGAATGAGCAACATGCGGTTAATCGAATGCAACATTTAGATATGTGTACGTGGCTCCGAGGAGATATTTTAGTAAAGGCGGACAAAATGACGATGGCACATTCGCTAGAGTTGCGTGTACCCTTTTTAGATAAAGAGGTGTTCGAACTGGCCTCTCATATTCCTCCTGAATGGAAAACAACAAATGGAACAACGAAGTTTATCCTTCGCAAAGCTTTTGAAGGTATTGTACCAGATCACGTTTTCATGCGGAGAAAGCTAGGGTTTCCTGTTCCTTTACGTCATTGGCTTAAAAACGAATGGTATGATTTGGTGAAACAAGTTATCGAAGACAGTGAAACCGAAGCTTTTATTGATAAAGGGTACGTTACTAAACTTCTTGAAGAGCATTGCTTAAATAAAGCAGATCGGAGCAGAAAGATCTGGACTGTTTTAGCCTTTATGATATGGCATCAAGTATATATTGAAAAAAAATATGGTGTTAAAGATTGGCTAAAAGAACGAAGAGTAGAAGAAGAGCAATGGAGAGTTATTATTTAGTAAAGGGCTGTTTTCAATGCGTGTTCTCTTCATGTTCGTTCCATTGCGCTATAAGGAAAAGCTATTTCATAGCAACAATCTTTACAAAAACAGCGAAATAAAAAAGGACCGTATAAGGGGCGAATTCTTCCTTATCCGGTTCTTTTTGTGTTTTCTTATTAAAATTCTCCCGCGATTAGAATGATAAGTCAAAGGTTCAGTCATACTAACTTTACAGTGCAATGATTCTGTTCTTTTACATTTATCGTGTAACAAGGTCGTAGGTTTTATGATTGGGGGGCTATAAATGGGAGTCGATGAGAAGCAAAAAAAATTGTACCAAAAAAATATTAAGCTATATCAGCCGAAAAGCCATATTTTTAAAAATGGGTTGAAAGCTTTTTTAGTAGGTGGAGTCATCTGTGCTTTGGGGCAAGCGATAAGCCGGATTTATATGACATATTTACCGATTACTCAGGAAGAAGCAATGAGTCCTACTTTAGCAACACTTATTTTACTAGCAGCGTTAGCTACTGGATTTGGAGTATATGACAAACTAGGGCAGTTTGCAGGTGCTGGATCTTTAGTTCCGGTAACTGGTTTTTCTAATGCGATGACAAGTGCAGCGCTCGAACATAAAAGTGAGGGGTTGGTGTTTGGGATTGGAGCAAATATGTTCAAATTAACGGGTGCCGTTATTGCATTTGGTGTTTTATCAGCTTATTTAGTAGGACTAACAAGAATGCTTGTAGCGATGCTGATTAATTCGTAAAGGACGTGTTGAAGTTGGAAAGACGAGGGAAGCAAACATGGCATTTTGATCAACCTGTCTATATACAGGGGGTGGGAACAGCAGTAGGTCCCGAAGAGTTGAAAGGTCCCCTCGGAAGCAGTTTTGATGTTACGTACGATAATTTATACGCAGGGCAAGATAATTGGGAACTAGCTGAGCGCAAATTAATGCAAGATGCAGTAGAAACAGCTCTCAAGGACGCAGAGAAGAAAAGTGAAGAAATGGATTACTTTTTTGCGGGTGATTTGTTAAATCAGATCGTCACCTCCAATTATTATGCTCGGGAAATAGATGTTCCTTATTTCGGGCTTTTCTCAGCTTGTGCAACAGTGATGGAAGGGGTAGCCTTGTCGTCATTATTTGTTGATACGGGTGTAGCTAATTTAACATTAACAGCGGTTAGCAGTCACAACGCGACAGCGGAGCGACAGTTTAGATATCCGACCGAATTTGCTGGCCAACGCCCAGATACAGCGACATTTACTGTAACTGGAGCTGGGGCGGTTGTAGTGGGGAAAAAGCCTTCACTTATTAAAGTAACAGAGGCAACAATCGGAAAAGTAAAAGATTACGGAATTAAACAGCCTTTTGATATGGGGTCTGCTATGGCGCCTGCTGCTGCTGATACGATTGTGACTCATTTACAAGAAACGGGACGCGACCCCTCTTATTATGACGTAATTGTTACTGGGGATTTATCGCGTGTAGGAAGTGGAATTTTGCGCAAGCTAATACAGGATAAGGGAATGGTACTTGATCGGTACGAGGATTGCGGTGTAATGATCTACCATCAAGATCAACCAGTTTTCTCAGGAGGAAGTGGCGCGGCTTGTCCCGCTGTGGTCACCTTCGGACATTTGTTTAAAGAGATGAAAGAAGGAAGGATAAAGCGGATGCTTGTAGCTGCAACGGGGGCACTATTAAGTCCGTTAATGATCCAACAAAAAGAATCGATTCCTTGTATTTCTCATGCGGTGTCATTTGAACGGGAGGAATAGGCATGTTTGATTATCTTGCAGCTTTTGTCGTGGGGGGGATTATCTGTTTTATTGGACAAATGCTAATGGATATTGGCAAATTGTCCCCCACGCACACATTAAGTACGCTCGTTGTAGCCGGAGCATTACTCGATGGCTTTCACTTGTATGATCGGTTAATTGATTTTGCTGGAGCCGGGGCAACGGTTCCGATTACGAGCTTTGGACATGCTTTGGTTCATGGAGCTATGTCTGAGGGAGATCGATATGGTTTTTTTGGAATTGGTATGGGAGTATTTGAAGTTACATCCGTTGGAATTTCATCAACTATTTTATTTAGTTTTTTAGTCGCTATATTCTTTAAACCAAAGGGGTGATCAAAATGGAGAGACGGAAAGTCATTCTTATTACGGATGGGGATGAACATGCAAAGAAAGTGGTTGAATTTGTAGCAGAAGAGATCGGTGGAAGGTGTATTAGCTATTCGTATGGGAATCCAACCCCGATTAGTGGCGAAGAAATCGTCTCTCTTGTTTTGCAAACTCCTTATGATCCAGTACTAGTTATGTTTGATGACTGTGGTCAGCGTGAAGAAGGTATCGGTGAGAGGGCGATGCACTATGTAGCAACTCATCCACAGATTGAAGTGTTGGGAGCGATCGCTGTAGCTTCGTCTACTCATTCAAGTGAATGGACTCATGTTGATGTTAGCGTAGATCGGTATGGACATCTGACAGAATATGGAGTCGATAAGGAAGGTATACCAGATTTAGAAATAGGGAGAATAAATGGCGATACCGTTTATATATTGGACGAGCTAGATATTCCTATTGTCGTAGGAGTGGGGGATATTGGAAAAATGGCCGGATTCGATACAGTAAAAAAAGGAGCCCCTATTACGAAACAAGCAGTAGAAATAATTTTGGAACGGAGCGGATATCATGAGTCAAGCACATGAAAAAACAGAGACCCCGATATCACGTAAGATTGTTGAAAATGAGGCAGAAATAAAAAAACGACTCGGTTTTGGTACGTCATTTGATGTTGGGATTCGTACGTTTACGATTCTAGACAAGCATGTTCAGATGTATTTTGTGAATGGATTATGTGACATTCAGTTTATTATTGAGCTGCTTAAAGAATTAATGGATTTAGACGCAAGGGGAAGAAAGACGGAGACGACTAATGTAAAAATGGCAATTAGAAATCACTTGCCACATGTCCAAGTCGAGTATTCTGATACACTTGAAGATTCGATAACGAAAATGCTTTCTGGTCTTGTATTCATCGTAATCGAAGGTGAAGACCAGGCAATCGTTATTGATGTGAGAAGTTACCCTGGTCGGGGTCCTGAAGAGCCTGATACAGAGAGAGTCGTACGCGGTTCTCGTGATGGCTACACGGAGAATATTATTTTGAATACGGCTCTTACACGTAGACGGATTAGAGATGAAAGTTTACGAAACGAAATTATGCAAGTTGGAGAACGTTCTAAAACAGATGTGTGTATTTCCTACATTGATGGAATTGCTGATCCAAAAATGGTTGAGATTCTAAAAAAAGAACTTGAAGCAATAAACATTGACGGTATCTCAATGGCTGATAAGATAGTCGAAGAATATCTTGTCAAACAAGGGTATAATCCTTTTCCATTAGTAAGGTATACAGAGCGCCCAGATGTAGCAGCCAATCATTTATTAGAAGGCCATGTTTTGATTATGGTTGATACGTCACCAAGTGTCATCATTACACCGACGACGTTTTTCCACCATGTACAACATGCAGAAGAATATAGGCAAGCACCGATGATCGGTACATTTTTACGTTGGACACGTTTTATCGGAATTATGTTTTCTTTGCTCATTTTGCCTTTCTGGTTATTGCTTGTGATGCAACCAACGTTATTACCAGCAGCTTTGGATTTTATTGGGCCAAATGAAACGAATAATATTCCTGTCTTCTTACAAATTATTTTCGCCGAACTTGGAATAGAGCTGCTCCGAATGGCAGCGATTCATACCCCTTCTCCACTTGCCACGGCGCTCGGGTTAGTTGCTGCACTCTTAATTGGTGAAATTGCTATTCAGGTTGGTTATTTTACTCCTGAAGTGATCCTTTACGTAGCGATTGGTGCAATAGGGATGTTTGCGACACCGAGTTATGAACTAGGCGTGGCACTTAGGGCAACAAGAATGTTCTTAATATTAGCGGTCGCCATCTTTAAAGCGCCTGGTTTTATAATCGGTACAACATTATTTATTTTAGTTTTGGCAGCAATTCGTACGTTTGCTAAACCGTACTTATGGCCATTCCTACCGTTTGACCCTGCTGCTATGTGGCATATTCTTGTTCGGTCTACTGTACCGTCAGTTAGGTTTCGGCCAAGAATTGTCCATCCGCAAGATCCAATTAAACAAAAATCGGAATAAAAAAGGGTCAGACCCCGCTTTAGTAATCTAAAGCGGGGTCTGACCCCTACCTCATGGGGTATGTCTTCGAGTCTTGATCAAAACCCGTTCTTGTGATAAAGTATACACATTCATTTTGTATTTTATGGACTCTTCAAAGCTATGAATTTTGTATAGAGATAGTCCATATTTATCTAAACTAGGTCGTTGATATGAAATAACTATATCCTGTTGCATAGTGTAGTGGGAGACAGTACACGATTTTTCAAGCAGCTAGTGTAGGTAGCATTAGCTGCTTTTTTATAGGAGTTACAGTTAACTATGTTTTGATATGAAAAAGGGGAGACCATAGATGTATACACACGGAACGAGTCGAATAAATGATCAGGGACACTTGGAAATTGGTGGCGTAAATACAGTTGAACTTGCAAAAGAATATGGTACACCGTTGTTTGTTTATGATGTTGCATTGATCCGTGAACGTGCTTTGCAATTTCAGGAAGCTTTTAAGAAAGAAAATGTGCCTTATCAAGTTGCGTATGCAAGTAAAGCATTTAGTTGTATGGCGATGTTTCAACTTGCCGATGAGTTAGGATTAAGTTTAGATGTCGTTTCTGGAGGAGAATTATATACAGCTATTGAAGCTGGTTTTCCTATGGAACGCATTCATTTTCATGGAAATAATAAAAGTTTATCAGAGTTGGAAATGGCTGTTGATGCGAAAATTGGCTGTGTCGTAGTCGATAATTTTTACGAATTAGAAGAACTAAGTCGAATTTGTAAAGAGAAAAAGTACAATATGAACATTCTCCTTCGAATTACACCTGGGGTTGAAGCCCATACTCATGATTATATTTCTACTGGACAAGAAGATTCAAAGTTTGGATTCGACTTAGTTAGTGGTCAAGTACATGATGCTGTTAAACTAGCAAACGAAGATGAATGGTTAAAGCTATTAGGTGTGCATAGCCATATTGGTTCTCAAATCTTTGAAACAACTGGATTTGTTATGGCTGTCGAGAAAATGTTTGAACTTATTACAGAGTGGAAAGAAAGATTCAATTTCATTCCAACTGTATTAAATCTTGGTGGAGGCTTTGGGATTCGTTATATTGAAGGAGACACACCGCTACCTGCTGAAGAATATGTAACGAAGATGATTGAAGTGGTTAAACAAAAAGCGGCTGAATCGAATTTGACAATGCCGGAAATCTGGATAGAGCCTGGTCGCTCTTTAGTTGGAGATGCAGGAACAACACTTTATTCGATTGGTTCTAAAAAACATATTCCAAATGTACGCGATTATCTAGCTGTTGATGGTGGGATGAGCGATAATCTTCGTCCAGCGTTATATCAGGCAGAGTACGAAGGAGTTCTAGCAAATCGAGCAAATGAAGAAGCGACTGAAACATTTTCAATTGCAGGTAAATGTTGTGAAAGTGGCGACATGTTAATTTGGGATTTGCCTTTGCCAAAAGCAAACCATGAAGATATTTTAGCTGTATTTTGTACAGGTGCTTATGGTTATGCAATGGCTAATAATTACAATCGAATTCCACGCCCGGCTGTTGTGTTTGTTGAGGATGGAGAGGCATTTGAAGTGATTAGACGTGAGCGATTTGAAGATTTAGTTCGATTAGATTTACCGCTTGTTAAGAAAGTAACAAAATAATATTGAATCGGAAGAAGACTGTCACCCTTTTTATGACAGTCTTCTTCTTTTGATATGGATCCTTGTTCATACAAATGAGTGTTTACAATTGTTTGATTATGTTTGATAATTAATAAAGAGAATGATAGGCTTAGGAGGTTAGACATGCTATCAGTGGAACGTTACGAAAAAATACTTGGTGAGTTAGATAAAAACAAAGCCGTTAAGGTTTCAGAATTAAGCAGCTTTTTAGGGGTCACGGATAAAACAATTAGACTAGATTTAGAAACACTTGAAAAAAAGGGACTTCTTAAGAGAATTCACGGGGGAGCTGTGCTGTTAGAAGAAAAAGAAGACAGAATCTTTCCGATTGATGCAAGGCAGTCCACGAATCATGAACGTAAAATAGCAATCGCTAATGAGGCGATAAACGGCATAAAGAATGATGATACGATATTACTTGATGGGGGAAGCACAACCTTCCAAATGGCTAAATTGTTAGGTGATTTTCCTGTAAGTGTAATTACAAACGATATTAATATTGCGCACGAATTAATAAAGAAAGAGAAAGTGCAGCTAATGATGTTAGGTGGATCACGTATTGGAACCTCATCTTCTTTATATGGCGGGCAAGCTATTGATTTATTAAACCGAATACGAGTACACCAATTATTCTTTGGTGCAACAGGAGTCTCTATCGAACATGGACTTACTGTTCTTAACAGTTTCCACGTTGAATGGAAGAGAAAAATTATTGAATGTGCTGATCGTGTCACTCTTCTTGCAGATTCCACTAAGTTTGAAAAAGTAGGTTTAATTCAATTTGCAACACTAGCTGATGTTGATTCTATTATTACGGATGATAAATTAGATGTTTTAATACAGTCGAGACTACAGAGTGAGGGAACTCAGGTAATCATTAGTCCACTGAAAAGTTGATTTTTTCAAAAAGACATATTGCCACATGCTCTAACTGGTGCTATACTCGAACTGTAACGAACATAAACGAACATTTGAAGCGCGAATCAATGTAAAAGGAGGTACAGTAGTGATTAAAGATCTCTATTCATTACATGGTAAAGTAGCACTAGTTACTGGTGCAAGTCGTGGGTTAGGTCAGGGAATGGCTGTCGGACTTGCTGAAGCTGGAGCTGACGTAATTGGTGTTGGTATAAGTGATATGAGTAAAACGAGAAGTCAAATTGAAGAGCTTGGTAGGAAATTCTATGAATTGAAAGCGGATTTGTCCGAGCCAGATGCTGCTAAACAATTAGTATTAAATGCTATTAGAGAAGCGGGAAAGATTGATATTCTAATAAACAATGCAGGGATTATTCGCAGATCTGATGCTGAGAGTTTCTCAGATGAAGATTGGAACGCTGTCATAAACGTTAATTTAAATTCTGTTTTTCAGCTTTGTAGAGAAGTAGGTAATCACATGCTTGAAAATGGATCTGGAAAGATTATTAATATCGCGTCAATGCTATCATTCCAAGGTGGGTTACGAGTCCCAGCTTATACGGCTAGTAAGCATGCTGTAGCTGGACTGACAAAATCACTTGCTAATGAATGGGTAAGCAGGGGGATAAATGTAAACGCTATCGCGCCGGGGTATATGGAAACAGATAACACAGAGGCACTGCGTGCAAATGAAGAAAGAAATGCTTTCATTACTTCACGAATACCAAAGGGAGAATGGGGTAAGCCCGAAGACTTAAAAGGACCCGTTGTGTTCTTAGCGTCAGAAGCATCAAGTTATGTAAATGGTCATGTATTATGTGTTGATGGTGGATGGATGAGTTCGTAATTTAGAAAGGGGAAGTTGAAAAATGGAAATAAGACATGCAACAAGTCCAGTGGGAATCAAGCAAAATACGACGGAGCAATTAAGGAATGAATTTCTAATTGAATCTCTTTTTGTAGATGGAGAAATCAATATGGTTTATTCACATTATGATCGAGTGATTGTTGGTGGTGCTATTCCTACATCTCAAGCATTAACATTAGATGCAGGAGATGCATTAAAAACAGATTACTTCCTTGAGAGAAGAGAAATTGGTATTGTGAATATTGGACCAAAAGGAAAAGTAGTTGTTGACGGAGAAGAGTTTGAATTAAACAAACGTGATTGTTTATATGTAGGTTTGGGGAAGAAAGAAGTAACTTTCCATAGTGTAGAGCCAACTACTCCTGCGCGCTTTTACTTAGTATCAGCTACCGCACATAAAGAGTACCCAACAAAAGTTCTGCCGATTGCAGATGCTGAACCTACGAAATTAGGATCAGATAGTGAATCAAATAACCGTACAATTTATAAATACATTCATGATGGTGGACTGCAAAGCTGTCAATTGATGATGGGAATGACTTTGCTTGAGCCAAATAATATGTGGAACACAATGCCTGCACATGTTCATGATCGCCGCATGGAAGTATATTTGTACTTTGATATGGATGAGGAATCACGAGTTTTCCATTTCATGGGTGAACGAAGTGAAACACGTCATCTCGTTGTGAAAAATGAAGATGCTATTATTTCTCCACCTTGGTCAATCCATTCAGGTGTAGGTACGAAAAACTATACATTTATTTGGGCAATGGCTGGTGAAAATTACACGTTTAAGGATATGGATTTTGTGAAGATGGAAGATTTAAAATAATTTTATAAGAACAAAAATAACAACGTTGTTATTAGTGAGGTAGGAGGATTACATGTCTAAACCATTTATTCACGATGATTTTATCTTAAATAGCGAATCGGCAAAAGTTTTATACCATGATTATGCTAAAGAGATGCCAATATACGATTATCACTGTCATATTAGTCCAAAAGAAATCGCGGAAAATCGTACATTTTCTAACCTATCTGAAATTTGGTTACACGGTGACCATTATAAGTGGCGAGCCATGCGAACGCTTGGAATAGATGAGCGCTTTATAACAGGAGATGCTAATGATAAAGAAAAATTTCAAGCATGGGCAAAAGCTGTTCCGCAAACAATCGGCAACCCGCTTTATCACTGGACTCATATGGAATTAAAACGGTATTTTGACGTAGATATCTTATTAAATGAGGAATCTAGTGTAGAGGTTTGGAACCATTGCAATCAAATTTTGAAAAATGGATTAACGACTCAAAAAATTTTAGAAAAGTTCAGTGTAAGGGTTGTTTGTACGACAGATGATCCTGTTGATTCATTAGAGTATCATCAAACGATCAAACAAAACGAAGCGATTCAGACAAAAGTGCTGCCAGCTTTTAGACCAGATAAAGCTGTTGAACTTACGAGGCCTGAGTTTAATGAATATATTAATAAATTGGCAGAGGTTTCAGAAATAGGAATCACGAAGTTTGAGGACCTTTTGAAAGCAATAGAGAAACGAGCTCACTATTTCCATGAGCATGGCTGTCGCCTTTCTGACCATGGCATTGAGACATTGCCTTTTGAGTCAGCTTCTTATGAAGAGGCATCTCAAATATTTACTAAAGCTAGGACAGGAGAGTCTATTAATTCATTAGAAGAAAAGAAATATAAGACATTTACTCTTCTATTTTTAGGAAGGTTATATCGTTCCCTTGGTTGGACAATGCAATTACACATTGGTGCGATCAGGAACAATAATGAGAGAATGTTTACGAAGCTTGGTCCAGACACGGGCTTTGATTCTATTCATGATTTCGATTTGGCAAGGCCGCTTAATTCGTTCTTAAATGAATTAGATAGAGAGAATGAATTACCCAAAACAATCATTTATAATTTAAACCCAATTCATAACTATGTCATTGCAACAGCTATTGGTAACTTCCAATCGAGTGAAGCAAATGGCAAGATTCAATTTGGATCTGGCTGGTGGTTTAATGATCAAAAAGATGGGATGCTAAAGCAGATGACAGATCTTGCAAATCTAGGATTATTAAGTAGCTTTGTAGGTATGTTAACAGATTCAAGAAGCTTCCTTTCTTACCCTCGTCATGAATACTTCAGAAGAGTGCTATGTGATTTGGTAGGTGGATGGGTAGAGTCTGGTGAAGCACCCCGAGATTATAAGTTGCTTGGAAATATGATTCAAAATATTAGCTATAACAATGCTGATCATTATTTTGAAATGAAATAAAATAACAATAGGCTCTACTCTAGCAATTCAACAAGAGTAGAGCTTTTTTTATAACAACCTTACTATAGACAGTGAATTAGTGAAAAGTGGACATGTCCCTTATATTTTAAATACATAAATTTTGGATAAAAGTAGAAGTTATGTATAGAACTCATTATGAAGGGACTATACAAACAATGAAAAAAATCGTCATTATAGGTGGTGCAGGTACCGTAGGAAAGCAATTAGTAAACGGATTACGAAAACACCACCATGAAATTACGGTTATTGATCAACATAATATTTTTCAATCAAAGACAGAAATTGACTTCATTCAGGCTGATGCTACTAATTTACAAGAGCTCATGGAAAAAGTCCCCAAAGCAGATGTGCTAATTAACTTGTTAAATACTGAAACAAAGCATGCACTTGAAGATGTGGATACATTTGAAAAGATGACAAGTATCTTTTTTAAATCTACTTATTACCTTTTATATACAGCAAATCAAAAGAATATACAAAAGGTAATCTTCGCTAGTACCAATCATGTAACAGATTGTTATGAGGACGAAGGAAAATCAATTTTAGGCAGAGAGATAACCGTAAAAGACTATCCTTGTTCTAATAGTTTATATGGGGTATTAAAATTTGCATCAGAGCAAGTAGGAGCCTTATTTTCTAAGGAGGAAAGGTTATCGGTTATCAATATACGTATTGGTTCTGTACCAAAAGATGTGACAAAAGAAGAGATTGAGAAGAATGACCGGTTAAAGCATACGTTGTTAACAGATACTGATCTCATTGCTTTGTTTCAAGCCGCAATCGAATCGGATGTTATATTTGGTACGTATTATGGTGTATCGGATAATATTGGTAAACCTTGGGATATGGAAAATGCCAAAAAGGAGTTAGGGTATAAATCAGAAGAAAACACGAGTGATATATTGTAGTCAACTTATAAAGAGGAAAAAATATCTGATGGGATTGTGCCCAAAGGTCAAACGTTAGACCTTGGAGGTACAATCTTTTTTGTGTTCTGATCTAATGATTACCGTTAAAAGTAAGCGATAACAAGGTGTTTGAGAACCTAATGTAATGATTATATACGTACTCATTGGTTGCTTTTATAATCAGGAAAATACCTGCTAGAGGAGGTCATACTTTTCAATGATAACCATTTATTTAGCTGGCGATTCAACTGTCTCTAATTATGAAGTGAGTAGAGCACCAAGAGCTGGTTGGGGACAAATATTACAACGTTTAATGAAGGAAGAAATAGTTGTACAGAATGAAGCAGCATCAGGGAGAAGTTCAAAAAGCTTTATTGATGAAGGTCGATTAGACATGATTGACCCAAAAATGACCAATGGGGATTATTTGTTTATTCAGTTCGGTCATAATGACTCAAAGATGGATAAAGAAAGGTATACAGAGCCATCTACAACATTCAAATCGTACTTAACTTTGTATATTGACATTGCTAGAAAGAATCAAGCTTATCCGTTACTTATTACACCTGTTCAAAGAAGAAGTTTTAATGAAGAAGGTGTATTTCAAGAAACTCACGGAATCTACCCTGAAGCAATGAGAGAGTTAGCAAAACAACTCGAAGTTCCATTGATTGATTTAACGGAAAAGAGTAGAAAGTTATTTGAGCATTTAGGACCTGAACGGACGAAGGAATTATTTCTCTGGTTAGATCGAGGAAAGTCTTTGAATTATTTAGAAGGAGTTCAAGATGACACTCATTTTTCCGAAATGGGAGCAAAAAAAATAGCTGAGCTAGTTGTGGAAGGAATCATTGAATTAAATTTACCTATAGCAAAATACATGAAATGAGTAGGAGGGGCAATTATGTCGTCAACCATCAGTGAACTTGATATTGCATTGCCGCAAATTCCAAATCGAGATTTTATTATTACAAATTATGGTGCAGTTGGTGACGGTATTTTTGATAATACAGAGGCTATTGCCAACACCATTAACGCTTGTAAAAAGGCGGGAGGAGGAAAAGTCATCATTCCACCTGGTGTGTGGTTAACCGGTCCCATTGAGTTTATTAACCACTTAAACTTACATATTGAAGCGGGAGCAATCTTACTATTTACGAAGGATTTAAACTCGTATCCTCTTATCGTATCAAGCTTTGAAGGAGAAGAAACGATCAGGTGTCAGTCTCCTATTGATGGTGAGTTTTTACATGATATTGCAATTACGGGAAAAGGAGTCATTGACGGGTCTGGTGAGGCATGGAGGCCTGTTAAGAAATGTAAGATGACTGAAATTCAATGGAAGAAGCTGATCGAATCAGGAGGAGTCGTTGATGACGAAGGAGAGATATGGTGGCCAACAAAGCAGGCTTTAAAAGGAGCTAGCGTGATACAGGATCTGAGGAACAGTGGTTCAAAAAGTTTTGAAGACTACGAGCCAATACGAGATTTTCTTCGTCCTAACTTAGTAAGTTTTAGAAACTGTCAAACGATATTAATAGATGGGCCAACATTTCAAAACTCACCGGCTTGGTGCCTTCATCCATGGATTTGTGAGCATATTACGATAAAAAATATAACAGTACGAAATCCATGGTATTCGCAAAACGGAGATGGTTTAGATATTGAATCATGCCAGTTTGGGCTAGTAGAAAATTGTGTATTTGATGTTGGTGATGATGCCATTTGTATTAAATCAGGGAAAGATGAGGCGGGAAGGGAACTTGGCAAACGCTGCGAGGATATTATAATTCGTGGGTGCCAAGTATATAGTGGTCATGGTGGATTTGTTATTGGAAGTGAGATGTCAGGTGGTGTTAAAAATATAACAGTGAGTGACTGTTCTTTTTTTGGAACAGATATTGGATTACGGTTTAAAAGCAAAAGGGGAAGAGGAGGGATCGTAGAAAATATTTCAATAGAGAACATACGAATGGCCAATATTACGGGTGAAGCGATTGTTTTTCATATGTATTATGAACATTCCGGGAGTGAAGAGAGTTTAAAAGAGGAAGCAGTTTCTATAGAAACACCGATTTTCCGTGATATAGAAATGAAAAACATTACATGTATGGGCTGTAAAAATGCGATTATTTTAAAAGGGCTTCCAGAAATGCCTTTGGCTAATATTAAGTTTGAAGATGTGACGATAGTATCTGAATTTGGAATAAATAGTTCAGAATGTATAGGCATCCAATTTACTAACGTATTGTTGGGTGTTGAAAAAGGACCTTTACTAACATTAACAAACAATATGAATGTTGACCTAATTAATCTACAAAGTAAAAGCTATAAAGAAACGTATGTAGAAGTATCAGGAGAGAAAACAAAAAATATAACATGTTTGTTTGGAGTCTCAACTCCTAAGAACTTTGTTCAAATAGGAGAGGAAGTCAACGAGAATCAGATTAACGTGTGATAAACCATAAACAATAATAAAGGAGGAGTTACGAGTGTCCATTGGTGTTTTAGCTCATTTAGTTGGAAAGAGGCCTTATCATGAACTTGCGGAAAAAGTAGCTTCATATGGATTTGACCATGTTCAGTTAGCTTTATGGAAAGCTATTAGCGATTATGACCTTAGTAAAGTAGGAACATTAAGTCCTGGTTTAGTAAAAGATATATATTATGAATTTCAAAAACGTGGTGTTTCTATTTCTGTTTTGGCGTGTTATCTTCATTTATTTGATAGAGATGTGGAAAAACGCAAGGAAAATGTGGCACGATTTAAGGAGCTTATAAAATATGCTTCTTTATTTCATACACCAATCGTTGCTTGTGAAGTAGGAAAAGTCCAAGATGGTATGGGAACGGATGAGGATTGGAAACTGTTAAAAGCATCTCTTTTGGAATTAATAGAAGAAGCGGAAAAATGGGGTGTAATCATTGGAGTTGAACCTGCAAATGAGCACTTAATAGGTACAGCTAGACAGTTAAAGTACGTCATAGATGAGATACCTTCTAGTCATTTAGGAGTTGTGTTAGATCCGGGAAACTTACTTACAGCAGAAAACTTCCATGAGCAAGATAAGATCATAAAAGAAGCGTTTCAATTATTAGGTGACCGTATTGTCGCAAGTCATGCAAAAGATCGTATCATCGATGAAAATGGGGAGATTAAGACGGTCAGACCTGGAAAAGGAGAGTTGAACTATCCACTCTATTTTAAATTACTCCATGATTATAAGCCACATTGTGAAGTGATTTTAGAAGCGACAAAGCCAGATGAGATGGTTGAGACGAAAGAATTACTTGAAGCAATTAGAATGAGGGCATTATCTGTAAAATAAATACACTGAGCCTAGTTTCCTAGTGCATTAATGCTAGAGAACAAGGCTTTTTAGTATAATTACATAACTTGAATTTTATGAACATTTTTTATTCTATTATGTTATAATGACTTACATATTGTTTTAGGTTTTTGACAATTGTGTGACTTTTTGTTACTTGATTTGAGTAGATTGAGTAATAAGAAAGAGTTTTCTTTTTTAAATATGTAAACCCTTTCAAGTTGTTGTCTAATGTGGAAAATGGTGATTGTGGCTCCCATAAAATGTTCAAACTAGTTGGTCGGTTATCTACTATAGGGGGAGGATTCAAATGAAGAGTCAAAGTTTGCTTACGAAATTAATTGTATTTGCTAGTATTATTAGTATTATCCCCGTAGTGATCGTCGGTGTGTTTTCCTATGTACAATCTTCAAAGCACATTCAAGAAAAAGTAAATCATGAAAAGGTTCAAATTATTCAACAGGTACATTCTAATATCGAACAAGTTTTAATGACGATTCATCATAGTATTACAAATACGATTGAATCTCCACTAATGGATGATGTAATTAGGAGACCTTTATATGCCGAGGACTTTTCTATCTACAGGGAGCTCAGACAAAATTTAAGTAATCTTAGATCTTATGACACAAAAGTAGAAGAAGTAATATTATTGAATTTTCAAGAGAATTGGATTGTTAATAACTCAGGATTGTCACGGTTAAGTGATTACGAAGATCGTGAGGCTTATCTTTCTTATTTAAATGCTGAAAATGATTCGACATGGTTATTACTAAACAACCAAGAATTTTCAAAGCCAATGGCATACGGAAGCTGTGAGAATACGATTAGTTTAGTGCAAAAGCTACCAGCAAGATATAGTGAAAAATATGGGTTGGCTTTTACGAACATACCAACATGTAGTTTAGCTGATATGATTAATGTCGATGGGCTTTCAGATGAAGTGGTTATAACAGATGAGAACTACCGAATCATTGTTCATCGCAATGAAGAATTGATCGGAACATCACTTGTAGATGCTGGTTACGTCAGCTCTCTAGATGCTTTTACAGAAAAATCAGGTCAATTTAATACGGACTCTAGGGATAATTCATATACGGTGACATATCACAAATCTGATTTTAATAATTGGAACTATATCTCATTTAATTCAATTGATATGCTTACTGCTGAAAGCAAGAAAATTGGTTGGATTACCTTTTTTATGATTACTTTTATTGTCATAACATGTAGTTTGTATATTTGGATTATTAGTAAGAAACTATATTCACCTGTAAATAAACTAGTAAATTATATTGATGGTAATTGGCCAGATCAAGATAGAAAAAAGAAAAATGAGTTAGAGATTATCGAGGAACACATTAATGATCTCTTTTCTTCAAAATCAAATTTAGAAATTGAATTACGAGAACATACACAACAAGTGAAATCGCTCTTTATTCATAACTTATTTACTGGAAATTATAAGACTAGTGAAATTGAAGAAAAGCTAGAGTATTTTCAATTACAGTCCATAGTTAACCAGTGGAGAAGCATGGTTGTGTTTACGTTGCACATTGATTCATTAGATAGATCTAATTATGAATCAGCTAATGTTGAAAAAGTGGCTTTCGCAGTAAAAAGTTTGGTGGAAGACACGCTTAATAAAAAAGATCAATTACAGTCTGTTTGGGTTGAAGAAACACTAGTCACTTTGATCGGCTTTTCTGAACAAACCCCAGACAACATTCAGGATACAATGTACGATTTAACTGAAACAATACAAAGTAAAATAAAAAATTCCTTAAATATTTCAGTTAGCATAGGCATAAGCCTTCCATTTTACGAACTGATAGAAGCCAAAAGAGGTTATAAAGAAGGAATGGAAGCATTAAAGCATCGGATGAAACTCGGAAAAGGGGTCATTATTCATTTTAGCAGCATTAATTCTGGGAAACATACGGTCATTTTTGACTATCCGAAGCGAACGGAAGAAGAACTACTTGTCGCTGTAAAGTTAGCGGATAAGGAAAAAGCGTTAGAACAGCTACGAATATGGATGGAAAAAGCCTTTAAAAACACGCAATCACCTAGAGAATATCAAATATCGATGATGAGGTTATTAAATAACCTATTAATGCTTAAACAAGAAGGTGGAGTGAGTTTTCAGCAAATTGAGGTATTCCACGCATCGCTTTATGAAGAGTTGTTGAAGTTACAAATGAAAGAGGAAATTGAACAATGGTTTCAGGAACGACTAATCATACCTCTAATGAAAGTGTTTAGCGATCGTCGTGATTCTCAGTTTCAAAATTTATCAGAGAAAATCATAGACCTTATTCACCGTAATTTTGACTCAGATATTACATTAGAGGAGTGCGCCGAAAAACTTCATTATAATGCTAATTATTTGAGCAGTGTGTTTAAACAAGAAACAAATTATACATTTAGTGAGTACTTGGCCATGTATCGATTTAAAAAAGCAAAAGAGTGGTTAACGGAAACAAATATGACGGTAAAGGAAATAGCTGATCACTTACGCTATAAAAATTCACAGAATTTTATCCGATCATTTAAAAAACAAGAGGAAATGACACCAGGGCAATATCGCGAAAAATATAAAAAAACATCGTAGGAACATTAGGAGACATCACTAATAATGGTGAGAGAGATAGTAAACTCCCATTTGCAGGGTGTCTTCATTTCTTTGTACTAACCAGATAATCATTATATCAGGTATAGACGGAAACATTGATATAATAACATTGTAAGTGCTTACAAAATGATCTTTTGATTATATACTTAACCCATCATTTCGCTTAGTATCAATGGTAACAACTTCAAATTATATTAATGGATTACAACGTTGTTATTAAGTGAGTGATGGAGGTGATTTTCATAGAAGACAGAAAAAAATCGATTTCCATCTAATGATGAGAAAAAGCGAGCTAGTTTAGTTCATGAGTAGAAGAGATGTTTTTACTTAAGATGCTTCTATTTTTATTACCAGGTATCATTAGAACAAATTATAAATTGGGGGTTTGTACATGTTTAAGTCTAATAAGTTATTTATTTTAGGTTGTATGTTTGCTTTCATACTTTTACTCCTTGCTGCTTGTAATAAAAATGAAAGCGCTTCAAATAATGAGCCCGCTCCTGCAGAAGGTACGGATGCAGTTGAAACAGAAGAGCCTTTTGAGTTTTCTATTATGACTAACTTACACACAGCTGAAACACCAGCTCCGAAAATTCAAGAATTAATTGAAGAAAAAACAAACTATAAGTTAGACATTCAATGGGTTCCTGATAGCAGTTATGAGGAAAGGTTAAATACAGCTTTTGCAACAGGATCATTTCCTGATGCGGTTCGTGTTAGTTTTGCACAATTGAACCAGTTTAAAGATGCGATTAGAAACGATCAGTTTTGGGAAATTGGTCCTTATTTAGATCAATTTGAATATTTAAGTAATCTAAATGAAGAGATTCTAGCTAACTCAGTAGTTGACGGTAAGCTTTATGGCGTTTATCAAGGAAGACCATTATCGCGTCAAGGTATTATTTATCGTAAAGACTGGGCTGATAATTTAGGACTAGAAGCTCCAACTACAACTGAAGAATTTATGGAAATGGTGAAAGCTTTTACGAATGATGATCCAAACGGAACAGGAAGAAATGATACGATTGGTATGGCTGACCGTAGTGATTTGATTTATGGAGGATTTAAAACGATTGCTTCTTGGTTTGGAACTCCAAATGAGTGGGGATTAAAAGATGGAGAACTTCTTCCAGAATTCATGTTCCCTGAATATATGGAAACGTTAGAATTTTATCGTGAAATGCACTCAAATGGTTATATTAACCAAGACTTTCCAGTAACAAGTAAAGGAGATCAAACGGCGTTATTTACAAATGGTACAGCGGGTGTCTATGTTGGTTCTATGGAAGATGTAACAACTTTAAACAACGAAGCAACAGCATTAAATCCAGATATTGAATTAGATGTTCATAACTATGTTGAAGGTCCTCAAGGAGAATTTGGTGTTTGGGCAATCCCTGGTTTTAGTGAATTAATGATGTTTCCTAAATCTTCAGTTGAATCTGAAGAGAAGCTTCTTAAAATCTTAGGATTCTACGATCAACTAATGAATCCTGAAATTGCAAACATTTTATACTGGGGTATTGAAGGGGAGCATTACGAAGTAAAAGAAGGCAGAGCATCAGCTATTACGGATGATCAACAAAAGATTGATAGAGAAATTCGCCCATATTTAACAATGGAAGTTGGGGAACCAGCTACGAGTGGACGTTACTCCATTTACACAGATTATGAAGTAAGACAAAAAGCAGATCAAATGGTAATTGAGAACAATGATTATCTCATCCATAACTTGGCACTTACATTAGATTCACCAACCTATATTCGTGATGGTGATAGGCTGAAACAAATGATTGACGATGCAACAGTTCGTTACATTCTAGGTCAATCTGACGAAGCTGGCTTTGAAGCTGCGGTTGAGAATTGGAGATCACAAGGTGGAGATGCAATTATTGAAGAGTTCAATGCATCTTACCAAGAGTTAAACTAACAACTGAAAGTGGAGGTTGTCTCAGGAGGATAAGTCCTGTAGAGACAACCTTTTTTTTTTGCTTGTGAGTCCAATTCAACATAACAGTTTTAACACGTGTTTTGCAGAAGAGATAAGTACAAGAGATACAGTAGTCAGACTTTAATAGATTACGGGAACACCAACTAATTGAGTACATTGACAATGGTAATCTTTATTCACAAATAATCAAAATCTCCGGTTCTTATAAAAAACCTTATAAAACCAGTGTTTTCAGGCATTTATAACGTGATGATTATAGCTGTAATCACATAGATCCATGTAGTATGTAAATTAGAAAGCGGTTACATTTAACAATTTAGAAGTGAGAAAGGAAGTTGTATATGGAAAATAATGTAGCGTTGGAAAATTCAAAAACGCCGTTACCGAAGCCTGATAAACGGGCTGAGTTAATGAAACGGATCAAAAAAAATAAGTGGATTTATTTAATGATTACACCGGGAATCTTGTATTTCTTTATTTACAAATACATTCCGATGTATGGATTGATTATCGCCTTCCAGGATTACAAACCGTACTTAGGTATTACAGGAAGTGAGTGGGTAGGGTTTCAACATTTTGAGCGATTGTTTACTAGTCCAGATTTTTGGATGATCTTTAGAAATACGTTGGCATTATTCGGTTTACAAATACTTGTGTTTTTCCCAATACCTATAATTATCGCCTTAATGTTAAATGAAGTTAGAAATCAAATGTTTAAACGAAGTGTTCAAACATTAATTTATATCCCGCACTTTATGTCTTGGGTTGTTATTGTTTCAATCAGCTTTGTTATGTTGACGTTAGACGGTGGAATTATTAATAGCTTGCTAGAAATGATGGGTTTTCAAAAAATTAACTTCCTAATGAATCCAGATACGTTTAGACCAATGTATATTCTACAAGTAATTTGGAGAGAAGCAGGTTGGGGAACCATTATTTTCTTAGCAGCCATTGCAGCAGTTGATCCTCAATTATATGAAGCGGCAAAAATGGACGGAGCGAACCGCCTACGTCAAGCTTGGCACATTACGCTTCCGGCAATTAGAAGTGTTATCGTCGTTCTATTAATCTTAAAAATTGGTGATGTTCTGGAGCTTGGTTTTGAACACGTTTACTTATTATTAAATGCATCCAATCGTGAAGTAGGGGAGATCTTTGATACGTATGTCTATACTGCTGGTTTAAAACAAGGTCAATTTAGTTATGCAACGGCAGTAGGATTTTTCAAAGGAATCGTCGGTTTAATTCTTGTAATGTTCGCTAACTGGCTCGCGAAGAGAGCTGGCGAGGAAGGTGTTTATTAATACATTTTATGTAGTGAGGAAATCGCTACATACCTAAATTACGCGAGGAATAGGGAAGAAAATTGCTTCGCGTATCCACATTAATGTGACATTGAGGAGGAACGATCATGGTTGGAGACAAGTCATTAGGCAGTCGCTTATTTAACATTACTAATATTACACTTCTTGCGATTATTGCTTTGCTTTGTGTTTTACCTTTTATCCATGTATTAGCAGCATCATTTACGACAAGTGCAGAATTGGCAGAAAAAAGGTTTGTTTTAATTCCGACAGTTTGGAGTCTGGATGCGTATCGTTACATCTTTTCTACTGATACAGTGATGCGAGCTATGATGATTTCAATTGGGGTTACCGTTGGAGGGACAATTTTTAGTATGTTCCTTTCCACCCTTACTGCTTATGGTCTTTCACGTAAAGATTTAGTAGGAAGACGATTTATCATGTTCTTTATCGTATTTACGATGCTATTTAATGGTGGGATGATCCCAACGTTCTTAGTAGTACAGCAAACGGGTTTACTAAATTCACTGGCAGCATTAGTTGTTCCAGTTGCTATTAACGCTTTTAACATGATCATTTTAAAGAGCTTTTTCCAAAACCTCCCTGATGGGTTAGAAGAGTCTGCGAAAATTGATGGGTGTAGTGATTTTGGAATCTTATTCCGAATCGTCATTCCGTGTTCAATGCCTGCCATTGCAACGATTTCTTTGTTCTATGCTGTAACATATTGGAACACTTACATGCACGCAATCCTTTATTTAAGTGATTCATCTAAATGGCCGGTGCAAGTACTTTTAAGACAAATCGTTGTGCTTGCAAGTGGACTCAATTATGACGGAGCTGAATTTACAGATATTCCACCGCCAGAGATCACCATTAAAATGGCTGTTATCGTAGTAGCGACTATTCCGGTATTAATGGTTTATCCATTCTTACAGAAATATTTTGCTAAAGGTGCATTAATCGGGTCAATGAAAGGTTAGTCGCACAAGCTTTAGATGCAAATTACCGTGTAGAAATATATTCATAGAGTAGGTGAATAAATGATTCAAAATAGGAAGGACTTTGCTAGTGTCTTAGAAAAGTTGGATGATCAGTACCACGGGCTTTTTCATTGGCTTGCAGGACAGTATGATCCTGCTACGGGAGGATTTTATTACGCTAAAAGTTCCATCAATGATCATTATTTTAGTCCGGATATTGAATCAACAGCACAAGCGTTAAACATGTTAATACGGAATAACCTTATCGACGATATGCCAAACCAGATGAGAACACAAATGGTACACTTTTTTCAGTCAAAGCAAAAGGAAGACTCAGGATTTTTTTACGATGATTATCCAATGATGGCAAAAGATGAAGTTATGGTTCATCGAGCGATAAATTATTCGATCAATTCGTTAAAGAGACTAGGTGGTAACGCGCTTTATCCGTTACCACTGGAAGCAAAAAGTGCTCCTGATTATGTCAAGTCACCTGAGGAATATCTAAAAAAGTGGCGTAGCATTGACCTGAGTAATAGTTGGAGAGGCTGCGATTTGCTGGCAACATCTTGTGTATATTTAGAAGAGATGCCGAAAGAGAAACGGGTACCATTTTTAGAGGTAGCAGAACAGTATTTAGCTTCCATTCAACATCCACAAACTGGACTATGGGGAGAGGGAAGTCTGTACGTTCGCATTTCTGGAACATTTAAACTTCACACGTTTTACAGTAAGTTCAAAATTCCAATGCCAAATCCAGATCGAATTTATCAAAGTATTCTTACATGCTTGAAAACAGAAGAAGCTGTTGATATGTGCTATATCCGAAATCCGATTGATTTGCTTTCCTATATGAATCTCTCCATTCCTGCTCATGAGTTACTTGAGATATTGGAAATAACGGCGACCAATATTAATAAGTTAAAGAGGGAAGATGGCGGATTTTCAAGGGAGATCGAGCATTCACCACCTGCTCCTAATGTGGCCCAAGTGAAAAAGGGAGAATATTATCCGAACATGCCTGAGCCAGTTTGTTTAGGAAAGGGATTATATGAGGGAGATATGAATGCGAGTACACAAGCAACTCTGATCAGATTAAAATGTTATAGTCTTGCAGGAATTACGGCGAAGCCAATTAAAGGTTATCAAGAATTTTACAGACTTCTATAAATGAGAGAAGTGTTGCAAGGAAATGAGATTACTAAAAATACCTAAAGAAAAAAGGCTGTCGGAGCAAGCTATAATCACGCTTGTAAACCATACAATTTTTCAGTTTGGCAATTCGTTATCACTTATTTTTATCAATCTGTATTTATGGCGGTTAACGGAAAGTTTATTGATTAATGGACTGTTTAATTTAACAGCTATCCTCTCTCAAGCAGTCGCGACGATACTTATTGGCAAGATGGCTAAACAAAAAGGACATTTAGTGATTTATCGTTATGGGATTTTCTTAACCGCTTTCTTTTATCTATGTATCGTTGTCACGCAAGAAAACATGGTTCAGTATTTTTACTTATTTGCATTAGTTAGAGGGATTTCTCAGGCTGCTTATTGGCTAAGTTATTTTACATTAGCACATGAAGTATCAAACAACTTAAATCGGCATCGATACCTAGGATGGAACCAAATGTTAATGGGGTTAGCTAACCTAGTAGGTCCGGCAGCTGCTGGATTTGTTATTACTTTGTATACAGAATTAACCGGATATATTATTGTGTTTTCCATTGCCTTCTTAATGTTTATCATTGCAACGATTGGAAGCTTTCGAATTAAGAAGGTGCAGTCTCACCATAAAGAGTATTACATGAAGTATTTAAGATTATTAATCAAAAAAAAGCCCAACTTTCAAAAGTCTCTACTGGGTTGGTTTATAATTGGATTCCCCCAAGGGATATTGATGTATATCCCACCGATTTTACTCTTTACGATTTTTCCAGATGAGAGTTTTGTAGGCTACATGAATGTTTTGTTTTTAAGCTTATCGATTGTTGCTAGTTATGCGATTTCTCGTTTTGCAAACATAGAATCAACGAAAATGTATTTATTTGTTGCAGCAATAGGGATGCTAATCTCAGTTACTTTCTTACTTTGGGAGATTTCCATTTGGACTGTTGTTTTATTTATGGCAATAGGTTCTATATTTAAGCCACTACAAGGGAACACATATGCTGCGTACTATTTTACATGGCTAGATAAAATACCTTTAAAAGAAAATTTCCGTGTGGAATCAGTCGTGTTGAGGGAAGCGATCATTAATATTGGTAGGGGACTAGGGATTGTGATCTTTATGATTTTTTCAACGGAGATCAACCCAGCTTCTATTCCTTGGATACTAGTTTTTGTTATGGCTATTCAATTAGTTATTCCTCTATTAGCAAAAAATCAATAGAAAGGGGCGTTTACAAGTGACGAAAATCGGAGAATGGGAAGTAGTCGATTCGAAGATTAAAAGGAAAATTCATCAACCAGGAAACCAGATTATGATGATGGAAGTCGAGTTTGAAAAAGGGGGAGTGGGAACGGAACATAGTCATCCACATGAGCAATTTACGTATGTATTAGCGGGAACATTTGATTTTCAAATTGATGGGAAAAGAATTCTAGTGAAAGAAGGAGAAACCCTTTATATACCGAGTAATGCTGTTCATGGTGTAACAGCACTTGAGGCCGGCACTTTGTTAGATACATTTACCCCACTTAGGGAAGATCTATTGAAATAATCGTTTGTCAAGGAGGTTATGATGGCATGAGAGCATATGACATTACAGAATATGGCGCCAAAGGCGATGGTGTCACGGATAATACGAAGGCAATTGCTGCAACCATCGCGGCATGCTCTGAAGATGGGGGAGGAACAGTCAGAATCTCAGCTGGAACGTACCTTACAGGGCCGATTGTACTAAGAAGCAATATGACCTTATTTCTAGAAGCAGGTGCCCTCGTATTATTTCGAAATGATTTTGATGCGTATCAACCGGTTGAAACAAGGTGGTCTGGTTATCAATGCTACGGTTTCTCTCCACTAATTTATGGGAATGGGTTAGAAAATGTTTCAATAAAAGGGGAAGGTAGTTTTGACGGGCAAGGAACAGCTTGGTGGGACTATTATCATAAAATTAAGAACGGGGAATCGGTTGAAACAGCGGTAACACGTAAACTTGCAGAGTTAAATACAGAAAAACTAAACATGAAGACAAACTTAGTTGAGTGGAAAACACAATTTCTACGTCCTCCATTGCTGCAGTTATTTAATTGTCGCGATGTAACAATTGAAGGCATCACGTTACAAAATTCTCCATTTTGGAACACACATCTCGTCTATTGCGATCATGTAAACGTACGTGGAGTAACGTTTAAAAACCCTTCCAATACACCAAATGGTGATGGCTTTGATCTTGATTCTTGTTCCAATGTTCGTGTATCTGATTGTCATTTTGATGTTGGGGATGATTGCTTATGCTTAAAATCTGGAATTAATGAAGATGGAAGAAGAATAGGACGGCCAACAGAAAATGTAACAGTAACAAACTGTACGATGTCACGTGGTCATGGTGGTGTTGTTTTCGGAAGTGAAAACTCTGGTGGAATAAGAAATGTAACGGTTTCCAACTGTGTTTTTATCGGAACAGACCGCGGCATCAGGATTAAAACGAATAGGGCTAGAGGTGCTTACATTGAGAACATTCTAGTGAATAACATATATATGCAAGATGTCTTCTGTCCACTATCTATTAACTCTTTTTATAGGTATGGCATTGATGAGGATGATCCACTTATGACTTATGCTGAGGCCATTGCTGTGACAGAAAAAACACCAAGAGTGAAAAATATTCAAATTAGTAATGTAACGGCTAAGAATTGTTTGGCTGCTGCCGGTTTCATTTATGGACTACCTGAAATGCCAATTGAAAATGTTTCAATACAACATATGAAAGTAGAAATGACAAATGATGCAAATGAGGTAGGTGGTGAACCGGACATGGTGAAAGAAGAAGTAATCATGGCTGGGGAAGGAATATTTTGCAAACATGTTCGTGGAATCGAATTTCATAAGGTACAGATAGAAACACGTCAAGGACCGGCTGTGATTGTTGAGCAAGGAGAAGATGTTGAGTTTGATCAGGTTAGGATGAAGAAGCTGCATGCTAATACACCTGTAATCCAATTGACTAAAGTGGACGATGTATATATATCCGGACGTCAGGCAGCAAAATTAAAAGAGGGTTATGTTGACTTTGTAGATAACAACTGTGAAGAGGTGACGTTTGCAGGTAACTAATACTCATAGCTTACTAGTTGGAGGTAGTGCTGATGTGGTCTGCTAACCCATTTTTACAGAAGCTATACGAAGAAACGGTACAAACACATGTTGTAGATAGAAATAGAAATAAAGAACATATAAAGGAATGTTTGATAGAGGCATTAGGTGATTTTACGAGCCTTGAAGGAGAATTGCAACCACGGATCATTGAGAAAGTTGAATATGATTCCTATGAGAGAATGCGTCTTGAAGTGCAAACTTGTCTATCTCTAAGAATGCCTGTGTATATGCTAGTACCTAAAATGAGGTCGGCATCTCCGGTTCCCGCTGTTCTTGCTATTCATGGTCATGGCTATGGAAGCAAGGAAGTTGTAGGTTTGCATCCAGGCGGGCTTCCTAATTTAGGGGTTCCAGGAATCCATAAAAATTTTGCAATTGAGCTAGTCAAAAGAGGAGTGGTTGTCGTTGCTCCAGAGTTGATAGGATTTGGTGAGCGGAAGGTAGCAGCTACAGAATCTGCTACTGATAATTCGTGCTTTGAACTTGCTAGTCAACTGCTATTATACCGAAAAACACTTGCTGGGCTTAGAGTATATGAGTGTAGAAGGATATTAGATTACCTAAACGAATTGCCTAACATTAATCATAAGAAAATTGGGTGCATGGGTTTTTCAGGAGGTGGACTTATTGCAGCATTTACTTCTGCAATAGACGAGAGGATCAAAGCTACGGTTATCAGTGGTTATGCAAACACGTTCAAAGACAGCATTATCGCTAGAAGACATTGTCTTGATAATTATTTACCTGGGATATTACAAAACGCGGAACTGCCAGATTTAATTGGCTTAATTGCACCAAGGTCGTTATGTATTGAAGCTGGTATCCATGATCATCTCTTCCCGTTCCACGGAGTACAAAAAGCCGTGCACAAACTTGAAAAAATCTATAACTCACAAGATGCAATACATGCCTTTACCTATGATGTTTTTGAAGGTGGGCATGAAGTAAGTGGAAGCAAATCATTTAATTGGTTAGTAGATTCCTTAGCGGTATGAGGGAGAGAAAATGAACGATAAACAATAGCAAATTAAATAATAAAAAAATTTTAGGAGGAATGAACAATGGCAAATCAAGTAGCAGTTAATGGAAAAAGTGCATTAGAATGGGCACAGAGGGCAAGTGAAAGTTTAATGAATCAATATGAACCTATCAAGCTTCCACCAGCGGATAGATGGCATTATCATCAAGGCGTTTTCTTGTGTGGTGTTCATAGTGTTTGGCAAGAAACAAGAAATGAAGAATACTTTTATTATTTCAAGGAATATGTTGATAAGCTTGTTGACGAACAAGGGAACTTTTACTTTGCTAGAGATGAGCTAGATGCCATTCAACCGGGGTTACTACTTCTTCCTTTATATAATCAAACAGGAGAAGAACGTTATAAAATAGCAGCTACTAAGCTTCGGAATCTACTAGATACGATTAACAAAACAAAAGAAGGCGGCTTTTGGCATAAAGATAAGTATCCTTATCAAATGTGGCTGGATGGCCTCTACATGGCAGGACCTTTTACACTTCAATTTGGTCAACAGTTTAATGAGCCAGAATTAGTAGATTTAGTTTTATATCAAGAAGAGCTAATGAGAAAGAATACAAGGGATAAAAAAACAGGTCTTTATTTCCATGGATGGGATGAAAGTGGTCAGACACCATGGCATGTTCCAGGTTCTAATACAGCACCTGAAATTTGGGGACGTTCATTAGGCTGGTATGGCTTAGCGGTAGTAGACATTATTGGGATGCTGCCTGATAATCATCCGAAGAAAGAAGAGTTGATCGGAGTTATTCAAAATTTGGTTGAAAACTTGGTTCGTTATCAAGATGAGGAGACAGGACTATGGTATCAAATCATTGATAAAGGCCATCTTGAAGATAACTGGTTAGAAAGTTCTTGTTCAAGCTTGTTTGTTTATACGATCGCCAAAGCTGTGAATCAAGGCTATATCGATGATAAATATTTCGAGTATGCGAAAAAAGGATATGAAGGAATTATTCATCACTCTATTCAAGTAGATGACGATGATCAAGTTACGTTAACGGGCATTTGCATCGGTACATCTATCGGAGTATATGATTATTATGTTAGTCGTGAAACAAGTGAGAATGATCTGCACGGGGTAGGGGCATTTATCCTAGCAAGTATGCAAATGTACCACAATGAGTCAAAATAGGAATCAGCACCTTTCTCCTAATTGGTTACTAGTAGAGGGCTTAGAAATAGCTCTCTACTAGTAGATTAATAATGATATAGTTTATATAGCGCTTATTTAGGAAGGAAGGAACACTAAATGAAAGTTTTAGGAAAGATGCTTTTATTCGTAATGTGTTTGTTGATGATCGTTGGCTGTAATAAAAATGAAGAAAAGTACAAATTGCTCTTTTTCTCAGAAATACCGGAATCAGCACAGGAAGATATAGAGGCGGTTGTTAAAGAGGCGATCGATATTGAGGAGACTGGTTTTGAACTATTAATGTTTCCAGTAACTTATGAAAGGTTAGTTGTTGAAATTGCAGGACATAACGGTGATATTTTATTTTTGAAGGAAGAGCTTATGTCAGCGGCTTATGATCCGGTTGGGCTTATTCCTTTAGATGAAGTGCTTGATCAAGCTACGTTTGAACAAATCCCGTATGAATATAAAAATGTAGATAAAGATACAGGCGAAACACATGTTCATGCATTACCACTTAATAATGAATCTCCATTTTTAAAGAGATTAGGGATAGAATTAGAAGAGCCTTTGGTGGCTATTATACCTATTTACAGTGAAAATAAAGCGTTTTCAATCGAGTTGCTTCGATATATAATGGATGTAAACTAGTTTGCTAGTAGGGAGGAGGAAATGTAATGGAAATGAACGGATTTATGGGTAGCTTTTATCGAGTGAGTGTATTTATTTCGAGGCTGGCCTATATTAATATACTCTGGATCATGTTTACATTAATGGGTTTAGTTGTTTTTGGATTTATGCCAGCAACAGTTGCGATGTTTGCTGTTACGAGAAAATGGATCAATGGTTCAGGAGATTTTCCTCTTTTTAAGACATTTTGGGGCTACTATAAATCAGAAATGATTAAATCGAATGTATTTGGAGTCTTCTTTGTTTTTATTGGTTATATTCTTTACATGAATTTCACCCTAGTACCGGAACAGGTGCTTTGGATGACAATGTTAAGATATATTTTTCTGGTTATTAGCATAGTATATCTCATTACGTTACTCACTTTTTTCCCAACTTATGTTCAGCTTAATTTAAAAGGGACCAATTATATAAAGACATCGCTATTACTCGGTTTGGCTTATCCGCAATATGTTGTTTTAATGGTTGTTGGAATTGTTGGCATTCAATATTTAATGATGTTTTTACCAGGGTTAATACTATTTTTCGCAGCTAGTTTAATCTGTTATGTATTGACGTGGGTTATGAGAATAGTTTTTAAAAATGTTGAGAAAAAGAACCAACAGTATGAAGAAAAGCAAGCAGCTAGAGAAGTAGAAGTTATGTAGTTTGATTAAGGTGAATCAAGTATAGGGTTCACCTTTTATAAAAAGTAATAATAACAACGTTGTTAAGAGGTGGGAAAATGAAAAGAATTGTTGTTTGTGGACTAAGTAATCGAGCCATGCAAATGTTTATTAAACCAATCTTAACAAAGTTCTCAGAGGAAAACGAGATTGTTGGTTTCTTAGATCAAGATGAGAGACGAGTGGAACTCTTTTATGAGAAGTTTCCAAACTTAAGAGACGTTCCATATTATAAACCTGAGCAATTTTCTGAAATGATTCATAATACGAGACCAACTACTGTCATTGTCACGAGTCGAGATGATACACATGTCGACTACATATTACAAGGTCTGAAATTTGATTTAGATATTATTTGTGAAAAACCAATGGTCATTACAAGCCAAGATGCAAGACGAGTAATGGAAGCTGAAGAGAGAAGTAAAGGGAAAGTAACCGTAGCCTTTAATTATCGATACAACCCATTTCATCGAAAAATAAAAGAATTAGTTTTAGAAGGGAAAGTTGGAAAAATAACGTCGATTGATTTGAATTGGTATATTGATACGTACCATGGTGCGAGTTATTTTAAACGGTGGAACCGAATGAGGGACTACTCAGGAGGGTTATCCGTTCATAAATCTACACATCATTTTGATCTAGTTAATTGGTGGATTGATCAAAAGCCAATTGAAGTCTTTGCGTATGGTGGTTTGCATTATTACGGAAAGTATGGGGAAGCAAATCCGAGTCCAACTGATAACCGCTACTGTGGTACCTGTAAGGAGAAGTTATTATGTAATTACTATACTCGCTGGAGCAATCGTACGAATTCTGGTGTAGTGGAAGATGATCATGTAAAAGCAGAAGTGGAACATAATTATACAAATTACCGGCCAGATGCTTGTATTTTCGATCACGAAATTGAGATTGAAGATACGTATGTTGCAACAGTGAAATACGATCAAGGCGCCTTGTTAAGCTATTCAATCAATTTTTCGTTGCCATATGAAGGCTATAGATTAGCCATTAATGGGACAAAGGGAAGGATCGAAACCCAGGAATTTCATGAACTTAGTCGTATTCCGTTTCCTGTTTCTCGACAAACAATTGATTACTATCCTTTATTCGGATCAAAGGAGATTATCCACGTTGTCCAAAATGAGGGCGGACATGGAGGTGGGGATCCATTGATTCAAGAAGATCTCTTTTTAGGAGTAGATCCTAGTAGGCATTATGAAATCTTAGCAGGATCACGTGCTGGCGCTTATTCCATTGCTGTTGGAGAAGGGGTATGGAAATCGACTAAGGAAAATAAGCCGATTCGAATTGATAAATTATTAGAAAACTTTATATATGAATAATTTATAACATACAAACTGGAGGGGTTAAGATGGATGTTGTAACAATTGGAGAGTCAATGGCTGTTTTTAGTCCTGAGTCATCGCCATTAATGAGGTATGCAGCTACTTATTCTCGTAAATTTGGTGGAGCTGAATCAAATGTAGCGATTGGCTTAACGAGACTAGGACATGAAGTAGGATGGATAAGCAAAGTAGGAAACGATGAATTAGGAAAGGGCTTGCTCTCCTTTATTCGAGGGGAAGGAATTGATGTTAGTCAAGTGAAGATAGATGAGACTGCTCAAACTGGTCTTTATTTTAAGGAAGTAAGAAATTCAAGCAATGTAAAGGTAGAATACTATCGTAAAGGATCAGCAGCAAGTCAATTACATGTTACGGATTTAGATGAACAATATATTGCAAATGCAAGATACATTCATGTAACAGGCATTACGCCAGCACTAAGCGAGAGTTGCTATGAAACTATTATGAGAATGATCCAGATTGCAAAAGACAATAACGTCAAGGTCGTATTCGATCCTAATTTACGAAAAAAACTTTGGTCTGAGGATCGTGCAAAAGAAGTTTTACTTGAAATTGCTTCAAAAGCAGATATTGTCTTGCCGGGAATTTCAGAAGGGGAGTTTATGTTTGGAATAAGGGATGTAGATTCTCTTGGCCAGAAGTTTATAGAGCACGGAGCTTCACTAGTAGTGATGAAAGTCGGTGAAAAGGGAGCCTATTACTTTACAAAAGAGAGAAGTGAGCTTGTACCTGGTTTCCAAGTCGATCAAGTGGTTGATCCTGTTGGAGCCGGAGATGGCTTTGCTGCTGGTCTGATTTCTGGTCTATTAGATCAATTACCTTTGTATCAAGCGGTTGAACGTGGAAATGCAGTTGGAGCGATGGCGGTACAAATTCCAGGTGATTTTGAAGGATTGCCAAGCAGAGAAGAAATTCATCAGTTTCTCTACGGGGCAGAATTAGAGGATATTAGTAGATAACATAGGAGCTGTTTAAAAGTCCAGAGGTGATACTGACTCAGTTCTATTTGCCTTGCGAGGAGAAACAGACTCCTCGCAAGACTTAAAAAAAATGAATCGCTACACTTTAGAGTGCTTAAAACGAAATAGACATTTTTCTCGTTTATTTAATCATACCACCCAAAGGGAGCACAAGAGTTAGCAATATTTAATTCAGGATCTAAAATGATGTGGTCTTGAATGTCATGGCCCTCTAAGATAGAGAGAAGGGCTTTATTAATTTGTTTGGCAATTCTTGATACAGGTACACCTACAGTAGATAAAGTTACCTCTAAATTGTCTGCCTGTGGGATATTGTCATAGCTAATAATAGAAATGTCCTTTGGTACGTGAAGAGCTAGTTCGCTGGTTGCTCGAAGAATTCCACGTGTTAAATCATAACTCCCGCTGATTAGTGCTGTGACACTCGTATTATTTGAAAGGAGAGTTTTTGCAGCATGATATCCATCATGCACCTCCAGCCCATTAGTGGGAATAGCTAACTCAGGTAATTCGGATGCTTGTTTAACATTCATCGCTTCAAAAAAACCGATTGCTTTTTCTTTTTGAAGAGGGTCATTGTCAGATAAGTCTCCAATAAAAGCAATCTCTTTGTGGCCAATTTCTTGTAAGTAATGCACAGCTTGTTTAATGGCTTTTCTTCTATTAACATCAATCGTTGGATACGTTGAGTTTTCTTTCAGTCCGTAATAAAGAATCGGAACGGTTGTCTGAATTAAAGTGTCGCTAAGTACGGTTTTATTGTCTCCGAAAACTAAGATTGCATCTACCTGAAACCGATTGAAGGTAGCAATAGCTGATTCCACTTTGTTAATAGACAAAAGTGTAGTATACGATTTTCTTTCTAAAAGATCGTTAATTTTTGTAATCAGAATAGACGGAGCGACTCTTTCTACACTTGGCCAAACGACTCCAATTGTAAACGACTTTTTTTGTACAAGACTTCTTGCTGCTACGTTAGGTTGATATCCTAATTCTTGTGCTATTTTCATAATTTTTGTTTTCGTAGGTTTTTTTACTAATGGGCTGTCTCTTAAAGCCTTTGATACCGTTGAATAGCTTACTCCTGCATGCTTGGCTATGTCTTTGATTGTTACCCCCATAGTCTGCCTCCATTTTAAATTACAACGTTGTTAATCTATTTACTTATTATATCAAACTAAAGTAAGATTTATAAGTGAAACCGTAAGAGTCGAATTTAAAGTGAGGAGTATGAATATGGTTCAGATTATAAATCAGCACTTAGAAAAAGCGATGCCATTTCTTACACCATGCTGTGTCTTGTTAGGTTTATTGTTATCCAATTACATTCAGTCTTGGGTTGTTCTAGTCCCTTGGGTTTTCGCCTTTATCACGTTAGCAAGTAGCATTGGAGTACGATTAGAAAAGATTAAAAATGCGATCGTGCACCCTAAACCGATTTTTCTCTCACTAGGGATCATTCAAATTTTTATGCCATGTATCGCATTTTTGTTAGGACATTTGTTGTTTCCAAACGATTATTTAACCATTGTAGGATTAATTATTGCTTTTATCATTCCTACAGGGGTCATTAGTTTGATGTGGGTTTCCATTTATAAAGGAAATTCCTCTGTTTCATTATTAATTGTCCTAGTAAACACACTTTTAGCCCCGTTTGTTATTCCATTTTCTTTACACCTGTTTGTCGGTACGAGTATTGACATTCATACATGGAGTTTGATGTCAAATTTATTTTTAATGATTGTTATTCCGTCGTTATTAGGAATTGCTTTAAATTATATTCCAGTGTTAAAGAAGAAAGATGTGAAAGGGACGCTTGCTCCTTTTTCAAAAGTTGGCTTGTTTTTTGTTATCGCCGTTAATAGTTCCGTTGCAGCTCCTGTTTTGGGATTTAACTGGAAACTACTCTCTGTTGCAATGGTCATTTTTTGTATTGCATCCATAGGATACTTACTTGGTGTCGTTTTAGGGAAGTGTTTAAAATTTGAGAACGATGTAATCATAAGTTTATTGTTTAATAGCGGGATGAGAAATATTAGTGTTGGGGCGACTATAGCTATTTTATATTTTCCAGCACCGGTTTCCGTACCTATTGTTCTCGGTACGCTGTTTCAACAAACGTTGGCGGCATTTTATGGTCGGGTCGTTTCAAATTACTTACAGAAGAAAGAGCAAGACCAACAGCAGTATAAGTTAGTAAATTAGTTTTTCTTAATTGACATTTACCGTACCCTTTTATAAAATTAAAATAACAACGTTGTTATTTTTCTTGGACTCTATGAAATTAATAAAAAGGAGGTCAACATGAGCTCAAATTATCTTTTAGTTAATAAGGCTGATAATGTAGTTGTCACTCTTAAAAATTATGAAGCTGGGGAGACCCTGCAATTTGATAATAGAAACATCACATTAAAGGTGGCTGTCCCAACCGGTCATAAAGTGGCAATAGCAGCTATAAACAAGGGTCATAATGTAATGAAGTATGGATTTCCAATTGGGCATGCAACAGAAACGATTGAAGTGGGGGAATGGGTTCATACTCATAACACGAAAACGAATTTATCAGGAACATTAGATTATACCTTTAATCCAGATGAAATCGCTCATTCAATAAGTCAAGCAAAGCATAGAACGTTCAAAGGCTATGTTCGTGCAAATGGTGAGGTCGGAATTCGGAATGAAGTTTGGATCATAAACACAGTAGGTTGTATTAATAAAACCGCTGAACTTCTAGCAAAGACCGCAGATAATCAGTATAGGGGGGATGGCATTGACGGTGTATATCATTACCCGCATCTGTTCGGTTGTTCCCAACTCGGAGATGATCTTCAAAATACACAAAAGATATTAAGTAACCTCGTACATCATCCTAATGCTGCAGGTATTCTAGTACTAGGATTAGGTTGTGAGAACAATCATATTGCTGAATTCAAAAAAGTGATTGGTGATTTTGAAGAGAATAAAGTGAGGTTCTTAAGCGTACAAGAAGCTGATGATGAGTTAGAGGAAGGGTTAGAACTACTTGATGAAATTGTCTCCTACGCGAAAACGTTCTCACGTGAAGAAGTACCTGTATCAAAATTAAAAGTCGGTTTGAAATGTGGGGGGTCTGACGGCTTTTCAGGAATTACAGCGAACCCACTTGTTGGGTCCTTTTCGGATAAATTAATCGAACATGGAGGTACATCGATTTTAACGGAAGTACCAGAAATGTTTGGAGCAGAAACACTTCTCATGAACAGGGCAAAAAATGAAAGGGTTTTCAATATGATTGTTGATTTAGTCAATGACTTTAAAGACTACTTTATCAGGCATGACCAAGTAGTCTATGAAAATCCGTCACCAGGTAATAAAAAGGGTGGTATTACAACATTAGAAGAGAAATCACTAGGATGTGTTCAAAAAGGAGGATTCTCTCCTGTCAACGATGTGTTGCCATACGGTGGACGCGTAACAGAGCCAGGGTTAAACTTAGTTCAAGGACCTGGAAACGATCTTGTATCAGTTACTGCGTTAGCAGCTTCAGGAGCACATATTGTTATTTTTACAACAGGAAGAGGAACTCCGTTTGGTGGACCTGTCCCAACAGTAAAAATGTCTACGAACAGCAAGCTCTTTGAGAAGAAGAAAAACTGGATTGACTTCAATGCTGGTGAACTTATAAATGGGAAAGAAATGAATGAACTGACAGATGAATTGTTTGATTACATCATCGAATTAGCTTCAGGGAACGTTCGTACAAATAATGAAAAGAACGGATTTAAAGAGATTTCCATCTTTAAAGATGGCGTTATTTTATAATTCTTTTTTGCAAACTCAACAAAGGAGTGATTTTTAGATGGAGCAATTAAGCCGTTCAATAAAATTAGAAAACCTTCCTGCTCAAGTTGCATATGAAAATCAAGACCACTTGCCAGAAAAAATTATTCAATTTGGGGAGGGGAACTTTTTAAGAGGATTTATCGATTGGATGATTCACGAATTAAATAAACATGGGTTGTTTAATGGGAAAGTAGTAGCGATACAACCAACACCGCACGGGAGAGTTGTACCTAAGTTAAATGACCAGGATGGGTTATACACTCTTGCACTGCGAGGGATTGAAAACGGGCAGATCGTCGAACGTAATGAAATTATTTCGTCGATCTCTAGAGGAATTAACCCATATAGCAACTGGGAAAAAGTTCTAAAAGTAGCAGAATCACCTGACATTCAGTTCGTTTTTTCCAATACAACTGAAGCTGGTCTTACCTACTTACAAGAAGCATATGATGAGCAAAAATCGCCTTTATCTTTTCCGGGAAAAGTTACAGCCTTCTTGCACCACCGTTACAAAGTGATGAACGCTAAGCCCGATGCAGGTTTGATCTTCCTTCCGTGTGAATTAGTAGAATCCAATGGTGATGTATTAAAAGAGCTTGTTCTTCGATATGCAAAAGAATGGAGGATGTCTGATGACTTTATTGCTTGGGTCATCAATTATAATCAGTTTTGCAATACATTAGTCGACCGGATTGTGACAGGATATCCTAAAGACAACATTGAGCACTATAGAGAGCTTCTTGGTTATGAAGATGTTCTTTTGACTGCCGGAGAACCGTATCATTTATTTGCCATTGAGGCAGGAGAGGATGTGGTAGAGCGTTTGCCACTTCATCAAGCTGGCCTAAATGTGAAATGGGGAGCAATTACGCCATATCGTGAACTGAAAGTTCGGTTATTAAATGGGCCCCATACAATGATGTTTTCTGTTTGTTACTTAGCTGGTGTTGATACTGTCCTAGAAGCGATGCAGGATCCTGACTTAGGTGAATTTGTAAAAGGTGGCATGATTGAGGAGATCTTTCCTACTGTAAAGATGGATGAAAAAGAAAAGAGAGCATTTGTTAAATCAGTCATAGAAAGATTTGAAAACCCATACAACAAGCATTATTTAGCTGATATTGGCATGAATGCCATTTATAAATACAGATCAAGGCTCATTCCTTCTTTATTGGATTATATTGAACAAACGAATAAGTTGCCAAAAGTGATATTGTTTTCATTAGCTGCTCTCATTGTCTATTATCGTCCTGATAGAAATGGCGGTGATTTTCTAATTGGTAAACGAGGAAACGATGAATACACGATTCGTGACAATAAAGAAGCACTAACAGCATTAACAAAAGCATGGGATCAATTTGAAAATGGCGGTGCAGATGTTAACAGCTTAACAAGGTCAGTATTAGAAAATAAAGAACTTTGGGGTTTAGATTTAAATGAAATTGAAGGACTTAACGAATTGGTATCAAGTAATGTTTCGAGTATATTACTAAATGGCATGAAAGAAAGTGTTAAAAAGCTTGCGAAGGCAGCTACAAAATAAGCAACCATTGACAAAAATAACAACGTTGGTATTTTTCGATGTTGAGTTGGAGGAAACGATGAATTTATTAGAACAGATTACAGAAAGTGGAATTGTCGCTGTTATCCGTGGTTCAAAGCCAGAAAACATTGTTGAAATAGGTAAAGCGTTAAGGGAAGGGGGAGTTAAAGCCCTTGAAATTACAGTTGAAACACCAAGAGCCATGTCAATTATTGAGAAAGTAGCAATAGAACTTGAGAATGAGGATGTAATTGTAGGGGCAGGAACTGTCTTAGATCCAGAAACAGCACGAGCAGCCATTTTATCTGGAGCAAGATTTGTTTTTTCTCCCACAGTTAATGTAGAAACAATTAAGATGTCAAAACGATATGGGGTGCTGAGTATTCCTGGGGCGTTTACTCCGACAGAGATCGTAACGGCTTATGAACATGGCGCTGATCTAATAAAAGTGTTCCCAGCAAGTGCTGTTGGTCCATCATATATTAAAAATATAAAAGGACCGTTGCCTCATGTTCCTTTAATGGTGACAGGAGGAATTGGTTTAGCGAATGCGGCCGATTATATTAAAGCGGGTGCAGTAGGTTTAGGAGTCGGTGGGACACTTGTGCCAGCTACGATTAATGAGGAGGCACTTCTTTCTATAACAGATAAGGCTAGAGAGTTTGTGCGAATTGTTAAGCAAACAAGAGAATAAGAAAGAAAGCTGTTGAGAAGAATTTTTCAACAGCTTTTTAAATAGGGTGGAATGCTTACATATCAAACTTGCGGGGCATTTCAATTTCACATTGCAATCCGAATCGTGTACAATAAAGTGAATCTAAATAAATTGGAGGCTATACATATGAAAAAAGGTTCTATTTCTTTCGAAAATGGCGAAAAGCTTGTTATTGAATTTTTCCCTGAAGCTGCGCCAGGACATGTTGAAAACTTTGAAAAGCTAGCAAATGAAGGATTTTACAACGGACTAACGTTCCACCGTGTTATTCCTGGCTTTGTGGCACAAGGTGGTTGCCCAACTGGAAATGGTACGGGTGGTCCTGGTTACACAATTAAGTGTGAAACAGCTGGAAACCCACATAAGCACGTAGCAGGTTCACTTTCTATGGCCCATGCAGGTAAAGATACAGGCGGAAGTCAATTTTTTATCGTACATGAGCCGCAACCTCATTTAGATGGAGTACACACAGTTTTTGGACAAGTAGTAGAAGGTCTTGATTCTGTTTATCGTATTAAGCAAGGGGATACAATGCAAGAAGTGAAAGTTTGGGATGAAGAGTAAGGTATGGCAAAAAAGGGCAGACTAGGTCTGTCCTTTTTTTATTGCCGTTTTTTAGAAAGAAAGGAGAAATGACGTTGGAACACCGGACTGTAGATGTAACAATTGTTGGTGGAGGACCTGGAGGATTAAGTGCTGCGTTAGTGCTTGGAAGGTCATGTCGTAGCGTTTTGTTAATCGATTCAGGACACCCAAGGAATGAAGTAACGTATGAATCTCATGGGTTCTTAACTCGTGATGGGATTAAGCCATTTGAACTTCGTGAAATTGCTCATGAACAGATGAAAAAATATGATAATGTAACAATTGTTGACGATGTTGTTGATAAGGTTGAACAAGAAACAGACCGCTTTAAAACGACAGCACGTAGTGGAATGGTAATTTCTAGCCGCAAAATTATATTCGCAACAGGATTAAAGGAACACCTTCCTGAAATTCGGGGTTTAAAAGATGTATATGGTACATCGGTCTTTTCTTGTCCATATTGTGATGGATGGGAACATCGAGATTTCCCCCTAGCTGTTATTGGGAATCAAAAAGACCTCATTCATTATATTCGACTCATTTATAATTGGAGCCAAGATTTAATCGTAATGACAAACGGTCCTGCTATTCTAACTAAAAAAGAAATAGAAGAGGTCGAAAGCCACAACGTACGACTAGTTCAAACAAAAATAAAAGAGTTGTTCTCTGCAGATGGGTTATTACAAGAAGTTGTTTTTGAAGATGGTGAGACAATCAAAAGAAAAGCAGCTTTTATAGTGAATACAGGAGCGGAGCAAGCTACAATGATACCGAAAGACCTAGGTGTACCGCTAACAAAAAAAGGAGCTTTTGAAACGAAAGAGCATGGAAAAACGAAAATACCAGGGCTATATATTATTGGTGATGCCGCTAAAAGGTTTACAGGGTTAATGGGCGCAGCGAGTGAAGGCTATGAAACAGGTGTTCATATGAACCATGAATTTGTAGAGGAAGATTGGCTGAAAAAAGAATGAAGGTTGTGCCTGCTTTTAAGTTTAAGAGCAGGCTTTTTAAAATGTAAGCATATTGTAGGACATTTGCTATAAATATTTGTTATGTCAACTTATTAGAAACTTCTATTGAAGAATTAATTTTCATAAGTTACCTTTAGACTACAGAAGAACGAAGGGGTTGATGTAACAATGAGGCCTATAATAGGGATCTCAACATCAGAAAATAATAACGAAAATACGCTCTCACATCAATATGTGAAAGCAGTGACAAAAGCAGGTGGAATTCCGGTGATTTTGCCTAATATTGCTGAACACCATGAACTTGAGTCGCTTACTAACATGATTGACGGGCTCTTGCTTTCGGGTGGAGGGGACATTGATCCAACTTTTTTTGGGGAAGAGCCTCACCCAAAACTAGGCTTAATTCGACCTAATCGTGATGAATTCGAAATGTATATGATTAAAGATATGTTGAGGATGGATAAACCCATTTTAGCGATATGCAGAGGATGCCAAATCTTAAATATTGCTGCAGGTGGTGATATGTTTCAAGACATCTACAGTCAAATAGATGAGGATCTTTTGCAACATACGCAGGTTGCCCCAATATCTCATGGTTCTCATTTCGTTCACGTCAAAGAAGGATCCTTGCTACATCAAATTACGAAAGTGCAAAAATTTAAGGTTAATAGTTTTCATCATCAAGCAAATAGGCATATTGCAACTGGTTTTCAAATAAGTGGAACGGCTAGCGATGGAATAATTGAATCGATTGAAAGTACAGTTCATTCATTTGTTTTAGGTTTGCAATGGCATCCTGAAGGAATGTTGCCAAATGGAGATCAACATGCAAAAGCAATCTTTCAATCTTTTCTAGATGCATGTAAGAAATCGTGACACAAGGGGTGCAAACGGTCAAAAATTAACGGTTTGCACCCCTTGCTATTTCAAAAATTTGCGTGATAGCTAATCTACATTACTAGTTGTATAGTGGAATGAGCATTTGATATAATAAATAAAATTTCTGAAACAACTTGTGTACATACTTCCTCCCTTGCTCCTTTAGCAAACCTCACTGTAGAAATCTCCTAAATACGTTTAAAAACTTAATAAATTGGAAATACTAGATTATAAATAGTTTATTTTAGTAGAAACATCGTTGGGTAGTCCTCTAGTCATTCATCAGGACTGCCTTTTTTTAAGTACCATTTTTTAGGGAGAAGGTGCAAGATGAGTAAATATCGTTACGCTGAGTATTGGAAAGAGAAGGCAAAAAGTGGGGAAAATTGGCTTTCTCCTTCTACCCAAATTTATAAACAAAACGATTTGATTTTTATAGGTCAAATTTTAAATATTTATTCAGGACAGCAGGAATCTCTTCGTTTGCTTTTTCCAAATATACAAGCAGTTACAGGATTCCTTGAATATATTTTTCTACCAACCGCCTTTATTGGCTATTTTAAGATTGAAAAGATGGATCCGAAAACGATTATGCTTGGTGATGCAACGTTTTCCATATTACTTGATCAATTGCCTCTAAGAGAACAATTTGAACCAAATACAAAAGCAACGATGCAAGAAATTTTGTCTACTGTTCAAGCTAGTTGGATAAGAGAAGAGAATGAAGCATTCATGCAACTCGAACGGGCATTAAGATTGCTCGAATCAATACAAGTGGATCATGTTATTACTTCCTTTAATATCCTTCGGTCACCAAGTGGTTTGGCTACTTGGCTCGTGAATGAATATGAAAATGAGCCTATTTTAGGTATTGATTCACTTGAGGAAGAGGTGAAGATGAACATTCATGATTTTCTCCAACTAAGCAGGGAAGCGGAGTCACAACCTTTTCAATCAAAACGCTTTTTTCATACATTAGAAAGTGTCATGATTTTGTAAATTAAAATATCGAAGGAAAAGTACTCATTTACCCAATCAAACTGTGTCATTTCTCCATATTGTATTACCATATCGAAAAACTATGGAGGGATTAATCATGACACAAAAGAAAAAGCCGTTAGAACAATTGGCGCCTTTAGCTGAACGTAAACGTCCAATGCCGTTAAAACCCGTACAAAAAGAAAAAAAGCCAGTACAACCAACCAAGCCAATCGAGGATATAAAAAAGCCAGTTGAAGATTGTAAGCCAGAAGAAAAAAAGAAGCCTATTCCAGTTGAAAAACCGGTAGACGATGATAAACCTAAAAAACCTGTAGAGGATAAAAAAGAAAAACCTAAAAAAGAGGAACCAAAAAAAGAAGAACCGAAAAAAGAATTTGTTGATCCATGGACGAGACTTTTGTTTGGACCCCCTAGAAAGGTAGATGATGTAGCTGATAAAAAAGATGATCATCAACCGAGAAGAGGACCATCTTGGTTTTAACATTGTAGGAGAGGTAGCTAACCTTCTTGACTACTAAGAAAAGGATAGTAAGAGACTTGTTCTCTTACTATCCTTTTTTGGTTCCTTTTTTTGAATGTACATATTGTAAGTGATTTAAAAACGCATGTTCAGCAATGATTTCGTATCCATTGTTGTTCGGATGATAATCTCCAGCTAGAAGCTGCTGGGGGTTACGTAAAAACGGTTTATAAATATCCACATACGTAATGTGACGAGAGGAAAAGCTCCGTAACATGTCATTATAACGATGCAAATACAGATCGCTATAAGGAATGGATGGAACAGGGTTATATAAACCAATTAGCTGAATAAAATAGGTTCTTGGATTACAGGATCTAATAGTAGATATCTCATTTAGAATTGCTCTCATATGAAAAAAGTATTGATTCATACTTTTTTCGAGGTTATAAGGTTGATGAAAATGACGAGCTGCTTGAAGAAGGTCGTTTCCACCTATAGTTATAGTGATCATGTCTGCTTGAGCAATGGCATTTCTTGTTTTCTCGTTAAATGCTATATCGTGTAATAACTGACCTGAAGTTAGACCTGGCTTGGCTCGAATGTTTACATCGAGTGGGACTTGGTACAGGCATTCCAGCTTTTTAGCATAACGCTTAACAAATCCGTGAGTAAGAAAGGCTCCAACACCAACTGTTAAGGAGTCTCCAAGTGCAGTATAGGTTAAGTGCATTTGTCTCCCTCCTAACTATTCTTATTTTAGTCTATGTGAATGAGTAGGAAACGGAAAGGGCATGTAACATATGCAATAAAAATAAGTAGATAAGATAATTTTCGAAAAAAATTATACATTCACCCAAACAAGTTAAAAACCACTTGCATATAGTAACCAAGAATAGCAGTTAGATTTTGCTATTTAAGATGACGTGAAGGAGGTGTTAAGCATGGCAGGATATGCACACGGAGGTGGCTTTGCGTTAATCGTTGTATTGTTCATCTTGTTAGTAATTATCGGAGCGTCATATGTAGGGTACGGTTACTAATATGACGTTGTAACAGAAGGTGAAAATGGCTGTCCCAAATTGTTATGACGGTTTGGGGCAGTTCTTATATAAAAGTGATGTTGGTGAAAGGAGAGGAAGTAAGTGTTTGGTCTTTTTCAAAAGATTGAGAAGAAGACAGGTGTGAAGATGAGTGAAATCTTGAAGCTAGCTAACTCTGTACAAAATGCCAATTTCAGGGATGAGAAGACGGTCCGAAATTTGATTAGAGATGTTTCAAAAGCGGCAAACAAGAGTGTAAGCAAAGAACAGGAAGATCAAATCGTACAAACGATTACAAAGGATCCTGCTTCTCTTAATTTTGATACAATCGGTAAAATGATGGATGACAAGAAATAGGGCTTTTACACCGAATAATGGGATAATCCTATTACTCGGTTTTTATTTTAGAAGTTAGATAGGGAGATAAATCTATTTTAAGAGTAATGGTTAATAAAAGAAAAAGTCTGTAATAAATACTAACGAACTAAGTGAACTTTTTGTGGGAAGAACAGTACAATTGTATAAATTCATCAAATAATAAGTGATCTTACATATTGGAGGGTGATTAAATGCAGAAACAAAAATTATTAGTAAATGGTGAACGGTTAAAAAATGAACTAGAAACATTTGCAGACTTTGGGAGAACTGCTAACAATGGTGTTACACGTTTAGCTCTTTCAGAGGAAGATCGTTTAGCTCGTAATTATTTTTGTTCTTGTTGTGAAAAACTCGGGATGGTGGTAAAAGTGGATGATATGGGCTCCATCTATGCTACACTTCCTGGGCTGGAAGACAAACCTCCAATCGTAATAGGGTCTCATTTAGATACCGTAAAAAAAGGTGGTAGGTTTGACGGGGTGTTAGGTGTTTTGGCTGGGCTTGAAGTAGTTCGAACACTTGTTGATCATAACATTACTCCTCGTATCCCGATTACGATAGTAAATGTTACGAATGAAGAAGGTGCAAGATTTGAACCATCTATGATGGCATCTGGAGTGTTATCGGGGAAATTTGATAAAGCAGAGATGCTGAAGAAGGTTGATCGAGATGGAACAACGTTTGAGTCAGCATTATATGCGAGCGGATATGCTGGTGATATTCAAAATCGTCTAAAGGAAGCAACAGCCTTCTTAGAGCTACATATTGAACAAGGTCCTATATTAGAAAGTGAAGGTTTGGCTATTGGGGTAGTAGAAGCCGTGATGGGAATGGTTTGTTATGAAATTGAAATCACAGGAGAATCCGATCATGCCGGAACTACCCCCATGCTAATGAGAAAAGACGCCCTTTTTGATATGAATGATTTCATTTATGACATACGAAAGAAGTTAGATCAATTAGACAGTGAACTGGTATACACAGTTGGACGAGTGAATGTGAAGCCAAACATACATACCGTTATTCCTAATAAAGTGATTTTCTCTTTGGAAGCACGGCATAAAGATGCAAAGGTTCTTACAGAAGTGGAAAGACATATAGCTGATCAAGCAAATGTAGTTATTCAGCAAGGCAATTGCGAAGTGAAACTAACAAAAATGTGGTCTCGTGATACCGTATGGTTTGATGAGGAATTAGTCCAATTGCTTGAAGAATCAACCAAAATATTAGGATATTCATACAAGAAAATGATAAGTGGGGCAGGTCATGATGCTCAATTTATTAACACGATTGCTCCTTCAGTAATGTTATTTGCTCCAAGTAAAAGTGGAAAGAGCCATTGTGAGGAGGAAGAAACGTCTTGGGAAGAATGTGAACAAGGGGCAAATGTGCTGTTGGAATCAGTGCTAACCTTATTGAAAGACTAATTTTTTAGAAGAAAAAGTAGTGACTTGATTGGTTAAAATGAAATCAATCAGGTCTTATTTTTGTCCAAAACAAAAAGGTAGTGAGCTCAAAAAGTCTGTACTTGACTTTAAGGTCACTACCAAGAAGAGTAATTAAAGATGTGTAGCGGTAATGCTCTCGATATCTTTGCAACGAACGAGTGTTTTCTTTATATGAGGTTTAGTTGATTCTGATATGATGATGCAATTCTTTTTCTTTTTAATATCATGTACAAATCCTTTGATCTCGTTTCCTGATTTTGTACGAATGATAACTTCTTTTCCTTTCATCTTGGAAATGGTAGTACAAATACAGTCTTTCTTTTTGGGGGTGTTCTTTTTTAATTGTTTTAAGTGTTTGAGTTTTTTTAGGTGTTTTAAATCATCAAGGTCATCTAGCTTGTCGATGTCTTTTAAATGCTTTAATTTGTTTAAATCTTTTAGGTTCTTAAGATGTGGCAACCCCATAATATTCTTTAGTTCTTTGCAAATACTATCTTCTTTCTTTCTCTTTTTCTTTTTGTCATGAAGAAAATCTAGGTCAGGGAGTATTCCCTTAAGTTCTTTTTTATCAAGGATATCTTTGAAAGTAAAATCGTTCTCCGTCTCTTTCTTTTGTTTCTTCTCTTTTTTTTCTTTCTCTTCTTTCTCCACTACTGGTTCTTTTATTTTAGGAATACATTGTTCCTTTTTCGTAGGTTCTTCTTCTTTTGCTTCTTCTACTTCTTCTTCCTTCTTAGGCTCATCGTCTACTTTTTGTTCTTCATCTTTTACATTCATATCTTGTGCCTTATCTTTATTCGCTTTTTTCTTCAATTTAGATATACATAATTCTAAAAATTTTTCATGGAAATCAAATTCAGTAGCGGCTTTTGTTTCTATGTCACTACCGAGGTTCAGTAGATCAAGGTCCATTCCTAAATCATATTCGAATTCAAGTTTCTTCTTATCCATTCATTGGTCCTCCTTTTTGTGACTTTCTCTCCATTCTATGGATGAAGGTCTAGTAGTGGCAGGGTGTTTGTCTCTACGTGAAACCATTTATAGAAAATTGAGGAGATCGCCCTTGTTTGTCAAACATATATAGAAAAAAAGAAGGATACTGAGACAGATAGCTGAACAATTTTTTTTCTGCAAAGAGTCGTGTTATTTTAATAAGTAGGAAACTCATTACAATTTGGGGAGTTAGGGGTATGTGGGAACTTATTTTAGTTATGCTTGAGCGATTAGGAATTATTGTGACAGTTGCTTTTGTTATGACTCGTTTTAAATTTGTTCGACATTTAATAGAAAAACGCGAGCTTTCGCGCAAGTCTCAAATAAGCGTGGTTGTTATTTTTGGCTTGTTTGGCATTATTGGTACATATACAGGATTAAAAGTAAATCCAGAACAAGCAACTTATTTCCGTTGGGTCATTGATTTAGGAGAAGGAGAAGCAATTGCTAATTCACGAGTCATTGGGGTTGTGGTGGCTGGTTTGTTAGGAGGATGGAAAGTAGGAGTTGGAGCAGGACTCATTGCGGGGATACACAGGTACCTGTTGGGCGGATTTACAGGATTCGCTTGTGGGTTATCAACCATTATTGCTGGGGCAATGGCGGGTTACTTTTATAAGCAAAATAAAAACCATCGAATTATCTCTTTGCAAACAGCTCTAGTGGTAGGAATGCTTGCGGAAGCTGTACAAATGGGTATTATATTACTTATTGCTAGGCCATTCGATCGGGCATGGATTTTGGTGCAAGATATTGGAATACCGATGATTATAGCAAATGGAATAGGAGCAGCTATCTTTATTCTTATTATTCGCAATGTGATTCAAGAAGAAGAGAAAATGGGCTCACTTCAAGCCCAAAAAGCTTTGAAGTTAGCTGATCTAACCTTAAAGTATTTACGAAAAGGGTTAACTGAGAAATCTGCATTGCCGACGTGCCAAATCCTCTTAAACGAAATTCGAGTTGATGCGGTTTCTATTACTGACCATGAAAAAATTCTTGCTTTTGAAGGCGTGGGAAAGGATCATCATTTTCCGAATAAAAAGGTAAAGACAATTGCTACGAGACGAGTGCTTAAAGAAGGAGAGCTTGTTATAGCAAAACAAGATGAGATCGATTGTGGAGTAGAGAATTGTTTATTAAATTCTGCAATCATTGCTCCTTTAAAAGTGAAAGAACAGACAATTGGAACGTTAAAATTTTATTTCAAGTCTGAGAAAGGACCGTCTCCGACTACTATTGAATTAAGCAAAGGTTTATCAACATTACTGAGTCATCAGCTTGAGTTATCTGAAGTTGATCGGCATCTAGAACTTGCGAAGCAGGCGGAAATTAAAGCACTACAGGCCCAAGTGAGTCCGCACTTTTTGTTTAATGCGCTAAATACTATTGTTGCATTAGTGAGAACAGACCCGAAGAAAGCTAGAAAGTTGTTGATTGCTCTTTCTCATTTTTTTAGACAAAATTTAGCAGGAACAACAGCGATTGAGACATCGTTGGAGGAAGAAATAAAGCATGTAAAAGCGTATCTAGAAATAGAACAAACACGTTTCTCTGATAAGTTATCGGTTTCCTATCATATTGATGAAGATGCACTACCTATTACGATCCCACCAATGACATTGCAACCAATTGTGGAAAATGCCATTAAGCATGGTTTAAAACCATTACATGATGATAGCCTTTTGTCTATTGAGATAAAAACAGAACAAGACGCTGTGTTAGTGTCTATTAAAGATAATGGGAAAGGAATAGAGGAAGGCAGGTTACAAGAGATAGGTAGTGAGAAGGTTCGTTCAAAAACAGGAACAGGAATTGGATTGTTTAATATTAACCGAAGACTAGAAATGATGTACGGTACAAAGGCAACGTTAAAAGTGGAAAGTGAACAAAGTAAGGGTACCACTATTTCCTTTTTACTGCCGTTAAAAGGAGGAGGAATATCTGATGAAGAAAATTAAAACAATCATCATAGATGATGAACCATATAGTCGTGATGAACTAACTTTTTTATTGAAGGAATATGAGGATATAGAGATAATTGGCGAAGCAGACTCAGGGGAAAAAGGATTAGAAATCGTAATGAGGAATGAACCTGACGTTGTATTCGTTGACATTGAAATGCCACAGATGTCAGGATTGGAGTTGGCGAAAGCACTTACTAATATGAAACAGGCGCCGCTCATTATTTTTGCAACGGCTTATGCCGATTATGCAGTTAAAGCCTTTCGTGTTCAAGCTTTAGATTACTTGGTGAAACCATTTGATGAAGAACAGATTGAGGATGTTATTGGGCGAATCAAGGAGCGCTTACATAATACAGATTTTAAGGAAAAAGAGAAATCGACAGCAGCTGTTGGGAAGTTAGCTGTCGAGGATGATGGACGAATTGTTTATATTCCTCCCAAAGATATAACCTATTTGTTTCGAGAGGAGCGAGAAACGATTATTTGTACAAAAGACCGTACCTTTCGATTACGAACTCCGATTAAAGAATTAGAAGAGAAATTACGTGCGTATCCGTTTTTTCGAACACATAAAAGTTATTTAGTCAATTTAGATAAAGTGGAGGAACTAATCCCTTGGTTTAACGGGGCATTTCAAGTGAAAGTCGTTGGTAGAAAGGAGGAAATTCCAGTTAGTCGTAATTACGTAAAAGCGTTGAGAGAACAATTAGAGTTATAAATGTTGCATGTTAGACTACTTTTTTTACATGTTAGGTATCTCTTCTGACACGTTATCACAAAATCGACACAACTAGGGTGTGTCACGATATAATGAAAGCGTATTCAAAAAGAAAGAGGTGCTTATAAATGATTACTTTTTTACTATCTATCGCACTATTAATTATAGCTTATTTCACCTATGGTAAATTTATTGAAAAAATGTTTGGAGTAAAAGAATCTAGACCCACTCCAGCTTATAGCATGAAAGACGGTGTCGACTATATCCCTATGGGAACAAATCGAAATTCGTTAATTCAGCTTTTGAACATTGCTGGTGTAGGTCCTATTTTTGGTCCTATTATGGGAGCGCTTTACGGACCTGTTGCTTTTATTTGGATTGTTGTCGGTTGCATCTTTGCTGGTGCGGTTCATGATTACTTAACTGGGATGATTTCGATCCGTAACAAAGGAGCTCATTTGCCTCAATTAGCAGGGAAGTTTCTAGGTAAGTCTATGAAGCATATTGTAAATGCGATTGCTGTTCTTTTATTGCTTCTTGTTGGAACCGTTTTCGTCACTGCGCCTGCAGGGTTATTATTTAACTTAATGGGTGGTTGGATTGGACTTGGCATTATTACAGCGGTTATTTTTGCTTATTATATTTTAGCTACGATGCTTCCAGTTGATAAGATTATCGGAAAAGTTTATCCAATATTAGGAGCGTTACTTGTTATTAGTGCGATTGGTATTGGAGGTATGTTAGTAATCACTGGAGCACCTATTCCAGAGTTGACTCTTGAAAACATGCATCCAGCTGGAACAGCAGTTTTTCCAATTTTAATGATTACGATAGCGTGTGGAGCCATTTCTGGGTTTCATGCAACACAATCACCGATTATTTCTAGAACCCTTCAAAATGAACAAAACGGACGCAAAGTATTTTACGGCATGATGATTGTTGAAGGAATTATCGCAATGATTTGGGCAGCTGCAGCAATGAGCCTTTTCTATGGAACTGATTTATCTGCACTAATTGCTTCTGGTGGCGCTGGTCTTGTTGTAAGTGAAGTGGCGTTCACGTTGCTTGGAGCGATTGGAGGAACGTTAGCCGTACTTGGAGTTATTGTACTTCCAATTACGTCAGGAGACACAGCTTTCCGTTCAGCTCGTATGATTATTGCCGATTATATAAAAGTTCCACAGCTTAAGATTGCGAGTCGTTTATGGATCGCATTACCGTTATTTGTTATTTCATTTATTTTAACAACAATGGACTTTACACTATTGTGGAGATATTTTGGTGTAACAAATGCGGCCATTAGTGCGATTGCCTTATTCGTAGGGGCAATGTACTTAGCAATCCAACATAAATTCCATTGGGTGGCTACGATACCGGCAACTTTTATGACCATGGTTTCCTTAACATTTATTTTCAATGCCCCAATTGGATTTGGGTTGCCAATGACAACAGCGTATATAGCCGCAACGATCGGTACTGTTATTATTTTAGGATTGTTTGCTTATAAGATTAAGTTAAATCGTGCCGTAGAAAACTTTAAATTAGATGAAGATGTAAATAAAGCAGCTTAAAAGTAAACCTGCATCCTTTATGGGTGCAGGTTTTTTATGCTTTTCTAAGTGGGAATATGTAAAACTATTTAATAGAATTAAATATTTTACATAGTTTTGTAGTTCAAATGAAATTAAACTGACATCGATATTCAAAAAAACTTTGTTACAATAACTGAATATTGTTTGAAACGACTTAATAAAATTGATTAGACATATTCTACAGCAAGAAAGGATGCGACTTATGAAAAAAGAGAATGAACTGATCAAGAAGCATTACTATAAACAATTGATAATGAACAAGGAAACTAATCCTATTTCAATACTGGCAGAGGCTATGTTAGACGAGACGCAGAAAGAAGAAGGTGGAAATGAATGTTTTATTCGTTTCGCACAAGGAGAAGTCTACTATCATCATAAAGATTATGAATCAGCTATATTTAAATGGGAAAAAGTAGAAAATGAGTTTGTTCCTTGGGCAAAGAAAAATATTGCCGATAGTTACTATGAATTGGGCTATCTAGTAAAAGCAGAAGAGGAATATTTAGCTATACATACAGATAATGTTACTCTTGCTTCAGAAGTACAATTACAACTTTTTTCCCTTTATATGGAACAATCTCAATTGGAGCAAGCTGCAGAAGTGATCAAACAAGTTGTTGCTTTAAATCCAGATTATCTTACAGTTACTGAAATCGCTCGTACGTTCTTTGAGGAGCATAGAGATTGGGATAGTGCGATTGAATTAGCGATACAAGAAGCGATCCGAACAGAGTCAATGGATTGGTTTAATATAGTGAGTGATTATATAGACAAAGGATTAACTAAAGCGATCGAACCAAATTATTTTACGAAGCTATTACAAACGTTGTTTTTAGTAGATATAGAGAAATTTGAAAAAATATCTGTTGCTTTTTGGAAAAGCTATCAACATGGAGAGTATTACTTCTCGTGGTTGACGGAATTCAATCAGCTCTTATCGGAAATGAGTTTTCAAGATATTTCATTACAAGAACTGTCAAAGGTATATGAAGAGACTTACTCTGATCTGATTAGTGAGGGAACATATTTAATTGAAGATATTTCTTCAATAGTCTCTACTATATTAACAAACTGGTTAAAAATAACTAAAAAGTCTCAAGCATTGCTTCCAGCTACGGCTGTTCTATCCTGGAATCAAATTATTTCAGAGGGGATAGAAGGGTCTGTTGTAAAAGAGGCAGAAGCCATTTGGGCTCATGCAAGTAAAACGCCAACAGATGGTTTTCTCCCAAGTATAGATGTATTTAACTCTATCGTAAAATGGGCAAATGAACATGGGATTCAAATTGGTGAGCGTGTTCCATGGATGGTCGAACACGTAATGGACTTAGAAATGAACCATGTAATGATCGCAGGTGAACATACGGAAGGAAAATCGCAGCTGCTCCGCAATGTACTCGGACAGGAGGACATTAATGAAGCTAAAACGATTCTTTATCGCTATGGTTCTGATTCTATGTATTCTGAGATTTTAGAAAGCGGGGATTGGCTTCCACTTGATGATGATTGGATCGAACAAAGTCTCTCTAGAAAGCTAGTTGCCCATTCAGTGCCATCATCCTTTTTAAAAAATAATAACCTTGAGATTCTAACTACAAAATCAATTGATGAAATGGAGACATATGTCAATATAGCTGATAGGATTCTATATGTGATAGATATTAATACACTGAGTTTTGAATCGGATTTACTCTTACTTGAGAAAATACAAAGAAATGATCCGACCATTGCTATTGACTTTATCGTTACAAAAATGAATACGATTTACACGGAACAAGAAGTAGAGAGAATTGTTACACAATTAGAAGAGAGAATAAAAGACTCATTCCCACTTTCACAAATGTTTGATTTAAAAGACGGCTTACATGTATGTTTAAAACAACTTAGTAAAAATAAGGAACGTACAGGCGAGAGAAATCAAAAGATATTAAAGATTAGCAAACGAGCAATTGAACTCTTGTTAGAAAAACGAGTGAAAAGGGAAAAACAATTATTGGAAGAAATTACGTGGAACGAGGAAGCGATTTTAAAATTAACAGGTGCAAACAATCAATTATCAGACATTGAAAAAGAAAAGATTCAGCATATTAAAGAATCATATGAAGTTATTATGAAAGAAATGAAAGACGAGCTCAAAGTGAGGATTCCTAAAACGTTACAAGCGTGTTCACGTTTTGTGAATGAAAGTAGCAATTTCAAACAAATTCATATCGAGCTTAACAGAAAGATGAATGAGGAAATTCAGCAGTACTTACAACAAACATTTGTCCCGAAATTTGCGAATTCATTGCAGCAATGGTTAGAAATTGGGAATGTCGAATTCATTCAGAGTCAGGCATATTTAAAGGATATGACAGATGGATTTAATCGTTTATATCAGAACGATCATTTTAAATTTCAAGGCGATTTCCGAATTCTTGATGATTGGTATCGGGATATCGACCGAATGAACTACGGTGTACATGTAGAAAATATGAATATCTTGCTTAGAGTAACCCCTTCACAACTTTTATTAAAGAGTTCAGGGAAATTATTTGGGGTTCTTCCAAGTAATAAATCAATGGTAGAAAAAATGTATAAGAAGTTTATTGAAAATGAAGATTACAAACAAGTAACAGACTCCATTATCAGTCAGTACATGCTCCAGTTTGATTTATTTGGAAAAGCATTAGAAAGAGATATGAAAATGTTTTTTAGTAGTCCGTTCCGACAATTAAATGAAGCCATTATAGAAGCGGAGAGTGCAATCAATCATTATACCGAAGAACTCAACATATTAAGAGCGAATCCAAAAAAGTATAATGATCCATTAACTTTATTTAAGACACGAATCTATCAGTTAGAGTTAGTAGCTCAAGCGAGTGGGAATAACTGGAGCGAGAGTTACGTTACTCAGTGAAGATGCTAACATGTAAAATAAAAAGTAGCTGTATTAGATAAGACTCGAGAGAAGAGACTTCTTCTCTCGAGAAATAGATGATAATTAAAAACCGTCTTCACCAGCAGTATAGGGAATGTTTAGGCTTCTTTCCACGTTACGTAAACGTTGATTTAATCTTGTCATTCGATTAAAATGCCGTTCATCATTTTGATTTAACCGTATGATTTCCTCGTTTACCCTACTGATTTCTCCGTTCAAGCGTTGAATTTCTTGATTTTGACGAGTTAGTTCTGCTACTTGTTGTTGGATCTGACTTTCTAATTGAGCGACTCTTTCTTCCAACGTTTGTTGCCTCGTAAAATCAGGTTGTGTTTGGCGATAGTAATGATAAGGATATGATAAAGGCTCGTTTATAGTACTATGGTTAGAAGTAAAAGGATACATATAACAGCTCTCCTCTTTTAGGGTTTTCGTCTAGATGACTTTATTACCCTATGTAAGATCGTTGATTTTGACAGGGCTTTTGCCTAAAAAATATCTAAGAAAGAAACAGAAATTTTTTTGGGGGAAATCTCTTTTTTTGTGACAAATATCACATTCTAAATTCTGTAAGAAGAGTAAGATCAATGTAGAAAGAAAACACAATAACAGGTTAGGAGGAGAAGGAAATGATGTTATGTGAATGGAGAGATTTCCAGACAGATACTGAGACTTACACACAAGCTGATTTTGAAGAGCTAGTTAATGATGAGTTTGAAGCGATGATGTTTGAAGATGATGAACAAATTCCTGCATATGTATGGACTACAAATTATGTTTGTCTTATAAAAAAAGGTACTAGAATGATTGCTGATATATCTGTTACGAAGATTCCAAGAAATCCATATTGTGCGTAGCTTTTTTTAAAAACAATTATGTGAAATGTTTCACAAACGGAGGGGTTTAAACATGGTTGTAGATCAAAAGAAAATGGTTGAAAAAACAGATGTTCTAAAGACAGTGGATCAATTAGTTGGAAATGGCCAAAAAGCGTTAAAAGAATTTTTATCATTTGACCAAGAGCAGATAGATGAAATTGTTAAAAAGATGGCGTTGGCTGGTCTTGAACATCATATGGAGTTAGCGAAGCTTGCTGTAAATGAAACAAAACGTGGAGTGTATGAAGATAAGATTATTAAAAATTTATTTTCAACAGAATATGTTTATCATAACATCAAATACGATAAAACAGTCGGTATTATCGATGAAAATGAACATGATGGTTTAATTCAAATTGCAGAACCAGTTGGTGTCGTAGCTGGTGTAACTCCTGTTACTAACCCAACATCTACAACGATGTTTAAAGCACTCATCTCGATAAAAACAAGAAACCCGATTATATTTGCGTTTCATCCATCTGCTCAAAAATGTAGCAGTGAAGCAGCAAGAATCTTACGAGATGCGGCGATTTTAGCTGGTGCACCAGAACATTGTATTCAGTGGATTGAAGCTCCATCTATTGAGGCAACGAAAGCACTAATGAATCATGAAGGTACAGCACTTGTTCTAGCAACTGGTGGAGCAGGAATGGTCAAGTCAGCCTATAGTACTGGAAAGCCTGCACTTGGAGTAGGGCCAGGGAATGTACCTTGCTACATTGAAAAAACAGCAAATGTAAAACGTGCTGTTAATGATTTAATTCTTTCTAAGACATTTGATAATGGGATGATTTGTGCATCTGAGCAGGCTGTTATTATTGATGATGCGATTTATCAAGAAGTGAAACAAGAAATGAAAAATAATAAATGTTATTTCTTAAACGAAGAAGAACGAGCAAAAGTTGAGAAGTTAGTGATTAATGAAACAACATGCGCAGTAAATGCAGATATCGTTGGGAAGTCAGCTGCTTTTATTGCCAACCTTGCTGGTGTAACAGTTCCTGAAGATACAAAAATTTTACTTGCTGAATTAAAAGGTGTTGGACCTGAGTTTCCATTATCAAGAGAAAAGCTTAGTCCGGTTTTAGCTTGTTACCGTGCTCGCTCTACAGAAGAGGGGATGAGACGAGCGGAAGAAATGTTAGAGTTTGGTGGCCTTGGTCATTCTGCTGTTATTCATACAAATAATGAAGATATAGTGAAACAATTTGGATTAAGAATGAAGGCTTGCCGAATCATTGCCAATGCTCCTTCTTCTCAAGGTGCAATTGGAGACATCTATAATGCCTTCTTGCCGTCTCTTACACTAGGTTGTGGATCTTATGGAAAAAACTCTGTCTCTTCAAATGTTGGAACAGTGAATTTAATTAATGTCAAAAAAGTAGCACGGAGAAATGCTAATATGCAATGGTTTAAAATCCCACCAAAAGTTTATTTTGAAAAACATTCAACACAATATTTAGCCGTAATGCCTAACATTACGAAAGCGTTTATTGTGACAGATCCTGGTATGGTAAAACTAGGATATGTTGATAAGGTGTTACATTATTTACGTCAAAGACCAGACTATGTTCATTGTGAAGTCTTCTCTGAAGTAGAGCCTGATCCATCTATTGAAACAGTGGAAAAAGGGGCAGAGATGATGAGAAGTTTTGAACCAGATTGCATTATTGCACTTGGTGGTGGATCTGCAATGGATGCAGCAAAAGGAATGTGGTTATTTTATGAGCATCCAGACACTGACTTTGTTGGGTTAAAGCAGAAGTTTTTAGACATTCGTAAACGCGTATTTAAATATCCGAAGTTAGGTAGTATGGCGCAATTTGTTGCTATTCCGACAACGTCTGGAACTGGATCTGAGGTTACATCATTCTCTGTTATCACAGATAAAAAACAAAACATCAAATATCCGCTAGCTGATTATGAATTAACTCCTGATGTGGCTATTATTGATCCGCAATTTGTCATGACGGTTCCCAAACATGTAACAGCTGATACGGGAATGGATGTATTAACACATGCGATTGAGGCCTATGTTTCTATCATGGCTAATGACTATACAGATGGTCTTGCGATTAAAGCCATTCAACTAGTATTTGAGTATTTACCTCGTGCTTATCGAAATGGCAACGATGAGGTAGCGCGTGAAAAAATGCATAATGCTTCCACTATTGCTGGGATGGCCTTTGCGAATGCATTCCTCGGCATTAACCATAGCTTGGCACATAAATTAGGGGCTGAATTCCATATTGCACACGGACGTTCAAACACTATTTTAATGCCACATGTAATACGCTATAACGCAATGAAACCAACTAAATTTGCTGCCTTCCCTAAATACGAGCATTTTGTGGCAGACAAGCGCTATGCGGAGATTGCAAGAATACTGGGTTTACCAGCTGCTACAACAGCAGAAGGAGTAGAAAGCCTCGTTCAAGCGATTATTAAACTTGCAAAAGAAATGGATATTCCAATGAGTATTAAAGAGAATGGCGTCGATGAAAAAGTATTCGAAAGCAAAGTAGAATATTTAGCAGAACGTGCATTTGAAGATCAATGTACAACGGCAAATCCAAAATTGCCATTAGTAAAAGAGTTAGCAGAAGTCTATCGTTTAGCGTATAAAGGTGTGTAACAATCGCAAAAAGGTGTTCTAATGGTCTAGTAAGCCATGGAACACCTTCTTTTTTGCTGTCTACTAGTTATTTTTACTATAGTTACGAGCATATTTTTACTAGAGAGAGACAAGTACTGCGCCAAACTTCCTTTGACCTTCATAGATTACTATGATCTTAAATTTAAAGGAGGTATGAGAAGTGTTTGGCTTTCAAATGGTGCAAATGGTTCGATCTTATGCTCATAAAATGGATAAGCCGTTACGTGAGAAGGTTTTACACCTTTACAAACCATTTAAGTGGACGCCTTGTTTTTTGCATAAGATGGTAGAAGGAGCAATGAAAAGAACTCGAAGAATGAGCGTGATTATAGAATTTAAAGGTGGTTGCTACAAAGAAGGCTGCTTAAATATGAATCAAATTTTTAATAGGCATTTCGGGAGTAAAATGAGAAATGAATTTTCTGCTATATCTTGTTGTAGTGCGGATTTAACTCCTGCCGTACTAGAGGAGCTTCTGGAAGGTTGTCCTCAAATTAAGAAAATTTCTTTGAATCGAGAAGTTCAAGCTTTGCTTAATACAGCTGTCAGCTCTGCAAATGCGAGAAACGTGATTCGGAATGAGAGAGTGCTAACTGGAAGAGGAGTGACTGTTGCAGTGTTAGATACAGGAATTCATCCTCATCAAGATCTCTCGGGAAGGATTGTTGATTTCGTTGATTTTATTAATCAAAGAAGCGAGCCATATGACGATAATGGGCATGGAACTCATTGTGCTGGGGATGCTGTTGGTAATGGGGCAGCGTCAAATGGCATGTACATGGGACCTGCTCCTGAAGCTAATGTAGTTGGGGTCAAAGTATTGAATAAGGTTGGATCTGGTTCCCTTGAAACGGTCATGCAAGGTGTACAATGGTGTATCGACTATAACAATCGCAATCCAAATCAACCAATACACGTAATAAATCTGTCATTAGGTGCCCCTGCACAGCAGTATGAACATGTCTCTGATGATCCAATGGTACGTATAGTCGAGCAAGCGTGGGAAAGAGGAATCGTTGTTTGTGTAGCCGCTGGGAATTCGGGACCTGATCCATACACGATTGCGAGTCCGGGTGTAAGCGAAAGGGTCATTACTGTTGGTGCCCTTGATGATCGGGATACGGTAGACCGGAGTGATGATGTCGTTGCAAATTTCTCAAGCCGAGGACCAACGATATATGGTAGTCAAAGTCCTGATATACTTGCCCCGGGTGTAAACATTGTTTCATTAAGGTCGCCTAGATCATATTTAGATAAATTACAAAAAGGAAGCAGAATTAATACAGATTATTTTGTTCTATCAGGAACGTCAATGGCCACTCCTATTTGCGCCGGGATTGTCGCACAAATGTTACAACAACATCCAGATTTGACACCAGAGGAAGTGAAACAACGACTTAAAAATGGAACAGATTTATGGAATAACAGAGACCGGAACATTTATGGTGCCGGCTATATCAATGCAGAGCGTTCAATTTAGTACACTAAAGAGGGGTCTGACCCTTACCCCCTGGGGGTAAGGGTCAGACCCCTCTTCTATCAGTGCCTAAAAAAATATATACAAATCTATCTGTTTTTTTGTATAATAATGTCGACATAAAAATATGTAATATAAATAGGTGCTAGAACAATCGAATGATTCTTCTAGCTTAATAGGGAAGTTTGGTTAAAAGCCAACGCGGTCCCGCCACTGTAAATGAGAGCAACCTATAACATGTCACTGTCTAAGTAGATGGGAAGGCATAGGGAGCGATGATCATGAGCCAGGAAACCTGCCTATTTTTATTTTCACCACGTTCTACGAGGATAGAAGGGTGTTAAGACGGAAATAGTTTTGTTTCATTTCTGCTCCTTAACGTCTTCACCTCTATTAAGAGGTTTTTTTTATGCCAAAATAAATAAATCAGATTAGGGAGAGAAGAGAATGAAGAGTGTTACAAATTTGTTTGTGAGCTTTTTATTAGTGTTTGTACTTGCTTTTGGTGGAATTCCAACAGCTACATTCGCAAATTCTAACAATGAAACAATTAAAATAGTTGGAGATAATGAGGTTGTAGTTGATCCAACCGATTTTGTTTTGGAAGATGGAGATACAGCTTTTGACATTCTTCTGAAAGTAGTTGGAGAAGAACATGTTCAATATGAAGATCAAACGTGGGGGAAATATATTACCTCCATTAAAGGTGTAGAAGCGGAAGATACATATTATTGGGCTTTCTATATTAATGGCATTAGCTCATATGTAGGTGCAGATAGTTATGTCGTTCAAGCAGGAGATCAATTAACGTTTAAATATGTTGACTGGACGACAACATCCAATAGTGCGTCTATTACAGTTATTGGAAACGAAAATACGATTTTTGAACCAGCTAGTACACCTTTTATTGAAGGGGCAACAGCTTTTCAATTATTAACGGTCATGGTAGAAGATGTAGACTTCAGCATTCATGAACAATATGGACCGATGATTCATGGAATTGGTGGGGTAGAGGCAGAAGGGACGTATTACTGGGCATTATATATTAATGGTGAGTCTGCTCAAGTTGGAGCAGGCAGCTATGTACTAGAAGATGGAGATGAAATCTCCTTTAAGTATGAGTCTTGGGAACCGTCTGAGGAATTAGTAGAGGAACATGAACAAGGTGTAACGGAAGAAGAACAAGCCGAAGAAAAGCAAGAAGAAGTAAAAGAAGAGACTCAGCCTAGTTTCGATCAAGAGCTTGTTAAAACATCTGTTGATGCAGCAAGTGACTACATCCTAGCTGGTACAATTGGTGAATGGCAAGCTGTAGCATTAAAACAAGCGGGGAAAACGATTCCGAATCGTTATTTAGAAAAAGTGAAACAAGAAATAACGGAAGCAGAAGGACATTTTAGAAACATTACGGATTATGAGCGTTATACGTTAGGAATTTTAGCTGCAGGAGGAGACCCTACTAATTTTGAAGGGTATAATCTTGTTGAAGCTATTTATAATGGCAACGTAACTAGACAAGGGTTAAACGGAGTTATATATGGTTTAATTGCATTAGATAGTGCTAATTTTGAAGTGCCAGAAGATGCAGAGTGGACACGTGAAAAATTAGTAGATTATTTATTAGAAAAGCAAAATAATGATGGCGGTTGGGCTTGGGATTTAAGCTCAACAAGTGATGTTGATACGACATCAATGGTTCTGACAGCTCTTGCTCCTTATGTTAAGAGCAGTGAAATGTCTGCATTATCTATGAATGATAACCATGTAGAACTAGCTGTAGAAGTTGCACTTGAATTTGTAGCAGAGGCTTATCAAACTGGAAAAGTTGATAATAGTTCAACTGCTGCACAAGTCGTTATTGCCTTATCCGCATTAGGAATCGATGCTCATAGTGTAAAATTCACGAGTGATAAAGGTAGTTTAATTGAGTTTTTACTTTCTTTTCAAAATTCGGATGGCGGATTTGATTGGAAAGGTGGGGATGAAAGTGATCCATTCTCCACTGAGCAAGGATTCCGTGGAATTGTAGCTTATCAATTATTTATGCAAGGAAACAGTTCTTTGTATAATTTGCCAGTAAACGAAGTAGAACAACCAGAACAACCAGAACAACCAGAACAACCTGTCGTTAAACAACCAGAGACAGAAGAAATAGAGGAGAAAGCAGAATCTGCACCAAAGAAAGATTCTAATTCTAGCACAGAAGAACCAACTTCAACTGAAGTAGGAGCAACAAAAAAAGTTTCGCCAGAACAAACTGGAGACAGACTTCCTACTACCGCGACAAACACATATAACTGGATGTTGTTAGGAACGTTCATTTTATTAGTTGGACTGGCGCTGTATGTTTATGCTAGATCCAAGAGAATGAACGTGTAGTTTATTTACAGGCAATAAAATAGCCCTCTTGTCCTTGTACAGGAGGGTTTCTTTTTTCAAAAGGAGGTACTCATGAATAGTCTTAGAAAAAAAATGATAACGTTCCTATTTTCCATTTTGATTGTTGTTAGTTTAATTGGATGTGGTACAGCAGAAACAACTGCTGAACTAGAAGAGGAAACGCTCACAGAGGCTTTGGAAGAAATAGAGGTTGAAGAAGATGTTGTTGAAGAAGATGTATTAGAGGAAGAGCAAGTTGAGATTGAAGAGGAAATTCCGGAAGAATCTTCGGAAAAGAGAGAAGAAGCAGAAGTTGTAAAAGAAAAGGCAGTAGAAAAAAAGACTAGTAACACGCCCCCTTCAACTACTAACCAAAGTAATAACAGTAGTAGTAGTAGTAGTAGTAGTAGTAGTAGTAGTAGTAGTAGTAGTAGTTCTACTAAGTCTTCAGAAACGAGTGAGAAAACCGCTAGTGAGAAAAAATCGACGATCTCACCAACAAATGAAAAGGAACCAAAAAAGCAAACACCTTCAACTGAGAAACCAAAAGAACAGGTGACACAGGAGCAGAAGCCAACACCAAAGCCGACTCCTGAATCAGAACCGAAAAAAGAAGAAAAAGCTGAGCCAAAAGTGACTCTTATTGTCTCTGGTCCAAAAGATGTAGGAGCCATTATTAGCCAAACATCGGTTGCGATTAAAGACGGGGAAACCGTATTAGATGTTTTGGTAAATGAAGCTAGCAAAAGAAGCATTCATGTTGATTATAGTGGAAGAGGTTCGTCAGCGTATGTCGCGGGGATTAAAAACATATATGAATTTGATTATGGTCCTCGTAGTGGCTGGGTTGCAAAAATAAATGGATCCAATTTGAGTCGAAGCGCAGGGGCAACGAATGTAAGTGATGGTGATCGGATCGAGTGGATTTACACAGAAGATTATACGGGGAACTAATATGAATGCCTATTTTTACCATCTCCATCCATTTGTTACGTTTTTGTATTATGTTGGTACCATTATCCTTATCATGTTCATGCAGCACCCAATAAGTTTGAGTGCTGTCTTTTTTCTCATTTTGCTCGTGCATTACGTCCAGGATCGGTTTAGAAGTGTTAGGCGATGGGGGGTTCTCATTCTTTCAAGCGGATTGCTTGTGTTCCTAATTAATCCACTCTTTAACGAGCGAGGTCAGCACCTGTTATTTGAAATACTCAACCACCGATTCACGTTAGAGGCGATTGTCTATGGGGGAATGACAGCTTTAACGATTATGAGTATCATTGCTTTATTCGTTTCTTATAATGAAGTGATGACACCGAATAAGCTTTTGTATCTTTTTTCGAAATTTTTACCGCAATTTGCTGTTCTTCTTATGCTAACTCTTCGTTTTATTCCGTTAATGAAAAGAAGGTTAGATGAAATAACGGCTGTACAGCAAAGTAAAGGCATTTCCGTTGTTGAAGGTACTTGGAGACAGAAAGCAAAAAATGGGCTTTTATATGTGCAAGTGCTAGTAACTTATTCGCTTGAAGAGGCCATTCAGACGGCTGATTCAATGAAAGCGAGAGGGTATGGACGGAAGCAGCGTAGTAGCTATGAGCATTATCGTCTCAAAAGAGGAGATATATGCTCTATGGCCATTCTTGTCTTTTTGTTCTGTCTTACTTTAATAGGACGGTTAATGGGTTACGGTTATATAGTTGTCTATCCTGTAATGGATTCTCTTAGCTTAACGATGATTGAAATGTATTTCTTGACGGGGTTTTTACTTTTTGTTTCATTTCCATTAATGATAGAAGGAGGAGGGTATATCAAATGGCGCATATCGAGTGTAAAGATGTAACGTTTACGTATCCAGATGCTTCCTTCCCAGCTTTGAAAAATGTTTCTTTGCAAATAGAAAAAGGTCAGTTTGTTGTGTTATGTGGTCCATCAGGCTGTGGGAAGAGTACTCTTTTGCGGTTGCTTAAAAACGAAATTAAGCCTCATGGAAAACTAGATGGAGAGATTGTATTGGATGGAAATAAGGTCGATGAAACGGGACAACCTGGTAAGATTGGCTTTGTTTTTCAAGATCCCGAGAATCAAGTAGTGGCTGAGGAAGTTTTGCATGAACTTGTCTTTGGATTAGAAAACATCGGTCTCCACACGAATGAGATGAGAAATCGAGTTGCTGAAATGGTCCATTTTTTTGGTGCAGAGACACTGTTGCATCGAAAAACACATGAACTTTCTGGTGGACAAAAGCAACAGTTAAATTTAGCGTCCGTTCTTTTAATGCAGCCGAGTATTCTTTTATTAGATGAACCAATGGCACAATTGGATCCAGTAAGTGCGCGTGAATTTTTAGATATGATTGTTCGGTTAAATGAAGAGTTTGGCATTACGGTAGTTATAGCAGAACATCGTTTAGAAGAAGTCATGGCTTTGGCTGATAAGATTGTCATGTTAGATAAAGGACAGATCTATGTTGAAGGATCCCCGAAACAAGTGATGAATGTTATTTGGCGTTCAGAAAGCAAATCATCATATGTACCTTCCATTCCAGCTTTCTGTCTATCAATGAATCGTTCAGTTGAACCTCCCTTAACAGTCAAAGAAGGGAAGAAGTGGGTACAAAAAGCTGGGGTAGAAATCAAAGAGGATCTAAACGTTTTGGTCGAGAAAAAGAAAGTAGAGGAAGCCATTCACGTTAAGAATTTATACTACCAATATAATAAAGAACAGGGAGTAATTCTAAAGGATCTAAATTTTTCATTACAACAAGGCGATATCTATGCGTTACTTGGTGGGAATGGTTCTGGAAAATCGACGTTTCTTAAAGTGCTCTCTGGAATATATAAGCCGCAAACAGGAAAAGTATTTCTACAGGGGAACCAGCTAAAATCATATAGTAAAAACGATCGCATAAAAATGATCGGGTACTTGCCGCAAAATCCAAAACTATTTTTTGTTGAGGATACAATGGGAAAAGAAATCGAGGAGACGATGAAGCATTGGGGAATGACAAATGAGGTTGAGGCAACCTTGTTGGTTGAACAATTAGGTATTGATCACCTTAAAAATAAGCACCCATATGATGTGAGTGGAGGGGAACTTCAAAAGGCAGCTTTAGCCTGTTTATTAATAAGAAAACCTGACATCCTTTTACTTGATGAACCAACAAAAGGGTTAGATCCTGTTTCAAAGGAACATTTAGCAACGATTCTAAGTAAGTTGAATGAAGAAGGACTGACGATTTTAATGACAACCCATGACGTGGAATTCGCTGCAAAATATGCCACTACATGCGGGATGATGTTTCAAGGAAATATTACGTCAGAGGCTCCTCCAAAGCAGTTTTTTAAAGGGAACTTCTTTTACACGACCATGATGCAGAGGCTGTTTCGTGGAATAACGGACGAGATTGTGATATTAGAGGAGGCCATTCAACGATGCCAGGACAACAATTGAAAAAGGTCATTCTTTTTGCTTTACTTGCAACTTTTGTTGCTCTTTCAGTTTGGTGGATCGATCATTATTTGTGGTTAAGCTTTGGAATGATTATAGCAGCGCTCCTTATTTTTCTTGTTCGTTTTGAAAAGAGGGCGATAGAACCTCGTGAAATGGTTTTACTTGCTGTTTTAGCGGCGATTGCAGCTGTAAGTCGTATCCCTTTTGCCAGTATCCCTAGTGTTCAGCCGACAACCTTTGTCATTATGATGGCTGGTTTCGTGTTTGGAGCAGAAAGTGGTTTAATTGTTGGGGTTGTGGCTGCGCTCTCCTCTAACATGATTTTAGGACAAGGACCATGGACACCTTGGCAAATGCTTGCTTGGGGATTAGTCGGATTGACAGCAGGATTGCTTAAGAATTGTTCAATTATGAATAAGACATGGGGCAAAATTTCATTTGCTATTGTATGGGGTTTTTTGTTTGGTTGGATTATGAACCTTTGGGGACTCTTGGCATTTTCAGGAGGAGAAGGGGTACTGGATATAACAGCATTGCTCACTTACTTTATTGGAAGTGCGTTATTTGATGTAATGCATGCAGTGTCAAATGTGATCTTCTTATTAATGTTTGGGGGCATATGGATGAAGATCTTAACGAGATTTCAAAGAAAATATGGATTGTTGGAGAAGGAGAGTACTTGATAAGGGGAAAGTTGACCTTTAAGTGCTCTCTTTTGTTTTGTAGAAAAGGTAAATTTTTGAATAAAAGATCTCAAATGTCGGTATCCTGATGAAAGATTCAGCTAGGTGAAAAGGGGGGATATTTTGAATAAGAGAATCGTTGATGTTGCAATTGTAGGGGCTGGTCTAGCCGGATTAACAGCTGCACATGATCTTATCAATTATGGGTACTCCATTGCTATTTTGGAAGCGCGCCATCGCCCTGGTGGAAGGATCAAGACACTAGTTTCGGATGATGATGTAACGATTGACCTCGGAGCTCAATGGGTTGGGAAAAGCCACCATAGAATGTTAAATTTGATTAAGAAATATGGCTTAGAGCTAACGCCGACGTTTCAAAATGGAGATACGATTGTTGTGTTAGATGGAAAACGGAAAACGACAAAAGGAAAAATACCATACATGTCCCCCTTTGCCAAGTTCGACCTGATACAAGTAAGACGTAAGCTAAATAAAATTAGTAAAGAAATTAATCCAATTGAACCTTGGAATTCAAAGGTTGCTCAACAATTAGACGAAGTTACGTTGGAAGCGTTCCTAAAAGAACAATTCTACTCTAGTCGAGCATTTGAGTTTTGCCGATTGCTTATTGAAGAATTGCTTTGTGCTCATTTATATGAAATTTCCGCTCTTGATTTTATTTGGTGTATTAAGTCTGCTGGTTCAGTAGAGGCATTGTTAGAAGCGGAAGGATTTTGGATAAAAGAGGGAGCCGGTACATTGGTTCATAAACTCACACAACCATTGCAAGAGAATATTCTCTATAACGAGCCCGTTCGTAGTATCCATTATGATGGAAACGACGTCAAGGTCCAGTCGGAAAATGAGCAGGTTTCGTGTAAGAAAGTGATTGTCGCAGTACCTCCTAATTTTATATCCAAAATCAATGTTAATCCTCCTTTACCGGCAAGTTATGTACAAATGAGTGAAAGGGCTAGTTTACCTTCTGTGATAAAGGTTATTTGTGTGTACAGTCACCCATTTTGGAGAAGCGTTGGACTTAGTGGAATGTCTTATTCAGCCAATTCTTTGGTGACATTAACGGTGGATAGCTCTCCTGAAGACGAAAAAAAAGGCGTCTTAACAGCCATCATTGGAGGGACAGCAGCAAGAAAACTAGAAACGGTTAGTTGCGATCAGCTACATCACGCTGTAAAGGAGGCATTAGTTCAATTGTTTGGAGAAAAAGCCGCTATTCCATTAAGTATCTATGAGAAAGACTGGAGTTCTGATGTGTGGACTCGAGGTGGGTATGGTACTCATTTTCCACCAGGGGTAATTAAAAATGTCGGATATGCTCTTATGAAACCCGTTGGTCCCATTCATTGGGCAGGAACTGAGACGGCCTCTGAATGGCGTATGTATATGGAAGGGGCTGTACAATCAGGTGAGAGGGTAGCAGCTGAAGTGATTGAGAGTCTGACAACTTGAAGTATTGCTTATGTATGAACGAAGAAGGATGTAGTCATACTGGTTAGAAAAGAAAAACTAACTGATTCCGAAGAAAAAAAGGAGATACTAATGTCTATAAAGCAAGGTTTTGACTATCAAATAGCTGATAATATAAAAGGTAATTTTAATTCAGCTGAAATGTTAACCGTTATTCGACTAATTGGAAACTGCGTGCAATTCACCCTCAAAGATGGAAAAGGGTATGGTTCCATGCCGATTGAACACATGGAATTACTTTTGAAGAAAAATGATTTGCGTGCTGTTGCCAATAAGCGCACGTTAGTAAAAGATAATGACGAGGAAGCACAGATTAGTTAAGATTACACATGGAAAGAATCAATTTCCTCGCTAGTGAGGAAATTGATTCTTTTGTATGTTTTTACACTTTTTCAAATAAACCAGTTGAAAGCAAGGCGTTAAGGCCGTCTGTACTAGTGCTATCGCATACTGTAAGCTCAATTTCTTGATCGGGTTGCAATGATATAGCAATTAACCCTAACAAACTTTTCGCATCAATTTCCCAATGATCCTTTTTTATCAAGATTGTCTCAGGATATTGACTAGCCTTGTTTACTAATTGACTCGCTGTTTTTGCATAAATAGGTTGTAATACCTTCACGCGCATGGTATTCCACTCCCTTTCATTTATAAAGGTATAAATGCATATCTATATACTGTTACTATATTGTGAAATAAAAGAAACATGTCAAGGAACAAGAAGATTGCTGGTAGAAAAAATAACAATTTTTTCACGTTAGTGAGTTAGAATGAGGGGTAATTTTCCAATATTCAACGTTATCCTTTTCTGAAATCTGATAAAATAATACAAAAGAGATGAATTGGGAGGGACACAATGGAAAAGAAAGATCGCAACCTTATCAAATTAATTGCCATTGATATGGATGGAACTTTGTTAAACGAGCGTAAAGAAATCTCGGAGGAAAATCGAAAGGCTATAAAGGAAGCGGAAGAAAAGGGTGTACATGTTGTAATTAGTACGGGAAGGACAAGGATGACATGTGATGAGTTAGTTCAATCTCTTTCTCTTCAATCGTACTTAATTACAGTGAATGGAAGTGAGATATGGGATGAGAGAGGGGAACTAATTGAACGAAAGTTGTTACACACTACCTTCGTTGAACAAATGTGGCAGTTGAAACAAACTCATAATACGATTTGTTGGGCTGCTTCTGTTGATAACGTATGGAGAGACCATTTTCCAGAAGACTTCACCGCACACGAATGGATGAAATTTGGTTTTGATATTAAAAATGATGATGTAAGAAAAACGGTGTTAGCAGAGCTTGAAAAGAATCCAGAACTCGAAATTACGAATTCTAGTCCAACAAATTTAGAGATTAATGCAGCGGGGGTAAACAAAGCAAAGGCAATTGAAGTAGTGTGTAATCGGCTAGGATTTGCGATGGAGAATGTGTTGGCATTAGGTGATAGTTTAAATGATTTGGCAATGATAAAAGAAGCGGGAGTCGGAGTTGCAATGGGAAATGCGCAACCTTTTGTAAAAGAATCAGCAGATTGGGTCACATCAACAAATGAGGAAGATGGTGTTGCGAAAGCTATTCGCACGTGGGTGTTATGAAAAAGAACCAATGAACCTTTAACTGGTTCGTTGGTTCTTTTGTTTCTTTAGTTAAGTATTTTTACATTCACTTCTTGTACACCCCAATTAAGGGCATCTTGTCTATTAGGAATAAATAGATCAATTTTATTTCCTTTGATTGCACCACCTGTATCTGCCGCTACGGCATGTCCATATCCCTCCACATATACTTCTGTCCCTAATGGAATAACGGAAGGGTCAACAGAGATGACTTTTTTATCTGGATTATCTAGTAGGTTTAGTCCCGTCGCCGTAATCCCTGTGCAGCCATTACAAGATGCTGTATAGGCTGTTGCGGTCATGGTTAACTCTTGCGCCACCACTTCTTTTGTTGAAGGAGCTTCTTGTGAGTCTTGTTTGTTAGTGTTATTTCTCGCTGTGGATTGACCATTTATAGAGAGTGTATCCCCTGTAACGATAACGTTTGGATTAGAGATTTGGTTCCACTCTTGTAATGATGAGACAGAAACGTTGTATTGTCTAGCAATTGATGAAAGTGTGTCTCCTTTTTTAATTGTATATTGTTCAGCGTTATTTGCTGATTCTCTTGTTTTTACTTGAGCATTACCTGATTGAGAGACTTGTAAGGTATCCCCTGGGAAAATAAGATTGCTAGAAAGCTGATTCCATTCTTTTAGATCATTTACCTGAATGTTATTAATACTTGCGATTGACCAAAGAGTATCACCTCTATGAACGGTTACCTCTTCGGCTGACGCGCTCATACCAAATCCTAAAGACCCTAAGAGTGCAGCGACGGTTACTAATGAAACGATGTTCTTTCTCATAAAACGATTCCCTCCAAAATTCATTATGTAACTTACTGAGCTGATTCTACCATGAATTTTTTTGAGACAAAGAACAAGCTAGTAACAATTTGATTACAGATGTAACAGACGTATGGGAAAATATGTACTAGTTTGGAGATGTGGTGAGTTAAAGAGTATGGTTTGTTTATAGTAATGGAGAGGAAACTATACTGAGCTCCTAGAAAACAAGAGAAGAACACCGGCTTTCTTGACCATGTTAGCTAGAGCTAATCAATTTTTGTCAGCAACGATGTGGTAAAATAAAACTATAGTATGTGAAAGAAAAGATAAGTTCTATATGAGAGGAAAAGGTTATGGAGCAAGCAAAAATATTAATTGTTGAAGATGAAGCTAATATTGCTCGTGTTGTTCAATTAGAACTTGAACACGAAGGATATCTTACGACTATTGCTACGGACGGGGGAGCAGCTTTAGAGAAATTACAGTCTGAATCATGGTCGCTTGTGCTACTTGATGTTATGTTACCTGTATTAAGCGGGATGGAAGTGTTAAGAAGGCTGCGAGCAACCGGAGACCAAACGCCTGTCATTCTTTTAACCGCACGAGATACGATTGTTGATAAAGTTATGGGACTTGATCAAGGTGCCAATGATTATATAACAAAGCCTTTTGAAATAGAAGAATTGCTTGCACGAATTCGCGCTTGTTTACGAGTGCAATCTAAGGTTCTAGGAAGCCGAGCAAATGCTGAGCTATCATTCGCTGATTTATCTGTAAATGAACAAACAAGAGAAGTAAAACGAGGAAAGACGAATATAGAATTGACTCCTCGTGAGTTCGATCTCCTTGTATATCTGTTACGACATCCAAAACAAGTATTAAGTCGAGAACAGATAGTAGAGCAAGTCTGGGGCTTTGATTATTATGGTGATACAAATGTCGTTGACGTGTATATTCGTTATTTACGACAAAAGCTTGATAGGCCTTTTAAAAATCCATTAATTCAAACCGTTCGAGGAGTAGGATATGTAATGAAAGAAACAACATCATGAGCATTTCACGTAGAATCACGTTGTTTTCGACAGTATGGTTGTTTGTTTTGTTGCTTTTAGTCAATAGCGGGATTTATTTTTTATTCGAACATATAACACGGGAGGCAGAGTTATCAAGAGTCTCAGCTCAAGCCCAATCTATAGCAGAAGTTATTCGTCCAGACCGAGGATTAACAACGGGTCAGACCGATCTTCTGACTGCTTATGTGCCCGGAGACGGCATGATTCGTATTATTAGAGAAGATGGAAGTGAAGCGACAACCATTACGAAAAATCCTGCTTTACGAGCAATACCTCGATTTTTTACAAACGCTCAACAGTCTGAACTAGTTCAACATAATGGCAAGCCGTTTGCGATGGCAAGGTACCCTTTAATTTGGAATGATGGATCTGTTGTGACATTAGAATATAGTGAGCAAATGGATACGTTTGAATCAACGTTAGCAATTTTACGTGTTGTTCTTATTGTCGCGTCACTACTTGTTATTGTTCCCGCTTTTTTTGCAGGTAGAGCATTAAGCCGAGTGTTATTACGTCCGATTCAATCGCTAATTCATACGATGGAAGGGATTAGAAAAAGTGGAACGTTTCAACGAATCGAAGTATCCAATCAATCAAAAGATGAACTAGATCAAATGGGGGAAACGTTCAATCGCATGATTGAGCTACTTGAAACTAATTATGATAAACAGCAACAATTTGTTTCGGATGCTTCACATGAATTGAGAACACCGTTAACAGTAATTGAAAGTTACGCACGGTTATTGAAAAGATGGGGGATGTCGGATCCAGATCGATTGAAGGAAGCTGTTGATGCAATATATGATGAATCACAACGGATGAAGGGTTTGACCAAACAAATGCTTTCTCTTGCGACAGGAGAGCCCGATAAGACAGTTGAGCTACAAAGAGTGGATTTGAGTACGGTATCAAGAGAAACAGCGAAAAAGCTAGCGCAAGCGTATGAGCGTGAAATTCTTGTAAAAGCTCAAGGGGACTTTTTTATTTTGGGCGATGAAGCTAGAATAAAACAGCTACTTTATATTTTGCTAGAGAATGGTTTGAAATATAGCAGTGAGGCTTTAGAGATGACCCTTTCACATATTGATAGCGATGTAAAAGTCGATGTGACGGATTATGGTATTGGCATTCCTGAGGCGGATTTGCCACATGTATTTGAACGATTTTTTCGAGTTGACAAAACTCGTAGTCGACAAACGGGAGGGAGTGGTCTAGGCTTGGCGATAGCCAAATCAATCGTTGAAGCACATGGTGGGAGTATCTCGCTTACGAGTCAAGAAGAGATAGGAACAACTTTTGTCATATTGCTACCAGCTTTAAATGGAATGAAGGGGATGGACGAAAATGAATAGTATATGGAAGAATCGACTACTGATGGGTGTAGTTGTTGCGATTGCGATCATTGTTGTTGTTTCGTTTTTTCGGCCAGCTCAAGCTTTTATGGGGGAAGAAGAAGTTAGACAACTAGTTGTGGATCAATATGGTGGTGAGATTCTTTCTTTTACTGAAACAGAAGAGTTTGGGCAAACTGTCTATCAAATTCAGTTAGCGACAGATAGAAATCAATATGAAGTGATGGTTGATCCATATACGGGAGATATCTTATCGTTGTCACTTTCATCAGGAAATATAGAAGTGGATCATGATAATTCAAAAGATAGAGTAGACGAGAACCTATTAACTCATAGTGAAATAAGAAATATCCTTCAAAGTGAGCTGGGCGAAGAAGCGACCATACTTGAATTACAATTAACAGAACAAGATGGGGTATCTGTCTATGATGTTTTATTCCGTCAAGGACAAGCAGAAGGAGAGGTAACCATTCATGCGCAAACAGGAGAAATCCTTTTTTATGCAGTGCATGATGAAACTAGACATGCGCCAGTTCAACCTAAGCAACTAATTGGGGAAGAAGAAGCAATTCGAATTGCGCTTTCTCATGTAGAAGGTGTAGTTGATGATATTGATTTAGAAGAAGAGAACGGACGTTTATTTTATGAAATAGAAATTGAGCTAACATCTGAAGATAGTGAGGCAGATGTATTAATTGATGCGATTACGGGTGAAGTGATTGCGATCATTTGGGAAGATTAAAATGTTAAATCAGGGGTGTGAAAAAGGTGGAAAACCTTTAGCACACCTCTTTCTCTTACATTCGAGCCCCCTGAAAAAGGTGGAAAACGCACCTTTTTCAGGGGGCTCCTTACATTCTACCAGGAGTTTCTCATCATAATCTCATTTTTCTCTCCCTTTCCTTTCAGAATGGTTGGATATGATGAAAAGGAAGAAATAGAAGGAGGCGTCGTACATGAAAAAATGGACAATACTGGCCACTAGTTTGTTGGTGGTGGGAGGAGCAGCTGTTGGAGTGGCTGCAGCAGATAAAGAAGCAATGGTAGCTTATGAACCAGCACTTGTGCTTCAAACAACGGTTCAAGAGGAAGGAACTCACCAAGTTAATGTTGGAAACGATCAAAAACAACTTACAAAAGAGCAGGCAATCACGATTGCAACAGACATACTTCCTGGAAAAGTCAAAGAAGTGGAATTGGATTCAGATGATGGCAGATTAATGTATGAAATTGAAATTAAATATAATGGCAATGATTTTGATGTTGATGTTGATGCTATTACAGGTGAAGTAATTAAGATTGATGATAATTTATTAAACACACCTATTGCCAATGAAATGAAAATTGGCTTGCAGGAGGCTGAATCGATTGCCTTGGAACAGATAGGTGATGGTAGGATAAAAGAAATTGAGTTAGAGAAGAAGTATGGTCATTATGTGTATGAGGCCGAGATGAAAGTTAAAGGAGATGAACGCGACCTTTATATCGATGCTATGACAGGCGACATTTTATATATGGATGATCATGATCGGCAAACAGGCAATAGAATCCAATCAACAACCGAAGCAATAACAAAAACTAATAAAACAGAACGCCTCACACCACAACAAGCCATTTCAATTGCGGTCGAGCATGTAGGGGGAGGGAAAGTCGATGATTTAGATTTAGAATATGAAAAAGGTCGTCTTCTGTATGAGATTGAATTAGAGATGAAAAATGGGGACGATGTTGATGTATATATTGATGCTTATTCAGGAGAGGTCTTAGTAGTAGATTGGGATTAAAGTAGTGGGGTGTTCAAAAGGTACAACTACCTTGGGACGCCCTTTTTAAGCAATGGCTCCTTACGCTATGAAAGCTGGTTGTTTCCTAGCTTACGGAGCTATTGTTTTTTTCTTTTAATAGCCTTTTTTACTTAAAAAAGAGAGAGGAAGGTAAGACAAGTCCATAGATGTTTGCTATAATAAAAGAGAGTGGTAATTCTGAAAATTAGCCAACAAGCCTTCTTTTTGCGAAAAGAATGCATATGCCTATACCACTTTGAATAAATTGAATATGATTATCAGTAAGTGCTAAAAGTTGAATGATGGAAACATTTTCAACAAATATGTGCTAAGGAGGCTGAGCAATGGATTATATTATGTTTTGTGATCATTGTGGAATGCCCAAACCAATTGTAGAGCACATCATGAGGGAGTATTTCTGGATTGCCAATCAAGTATATTGCAACAATTGCGAAAAGCCAAATCAAATTCCGAAATATCTACAATCATTATCGCTAGACATGCAAAAAGATAATCATAACGGCAAAAGAGATTCGTAGAGTCGAATGGGCTAAGGGGTCCAAATTTCCTCATGTAGGACAAGCGCCTACAAATGGGCGAGGGTCATACGTGAAGATTCGTACAGCATATATTTTCCTTTATAAACAGGAGCTTTTACCATAAGGTGAAGCTCCTGTTTTATTAAATTATGTTTGTTTTGATATGATCTTCTTCCGATCACTTGATTGAGGCGGTTCCTCCAACCATTGATGTTTTAGCATAATATCTAACCCATCCTTTGCATAACTAGCAACTTCTAGTGAAAGCTTTTGGTACAAAGCTATCAAATCATAACGCATACTTGCAGTCGACGCGGTTGAATAGTTGCCTTGACCTGTAGCACTTAACACACTTTTTAGAAACATCATAAGTTTGTCCGAGAACACACGTGTAGTCGAATCTGTCACACCAACATCAGGGGAGGTAGGGGATGCTACATCTGACTTCGTTAATGTTTCAATAAAGATGTTCACATGTTTTTCTCCGGTTTCTTTTCCTTTAATAAAAAATTTTTTAACTTCTTTGTTGTCTGTTGTTTGGGCAAACCCCGTACAAATTATTTTCCCGATTGAGTTAGATTTGAGGTTTTCAAATAAGTGCAATATTTCAACTGCATTTAAAGTCCTCTTACGAAATGGATTAAGACCGTTCGAAAAATAAGATTTATCGTTAATAAATTCAACCTCTTTAGGTTTAGTAATAGAAGGAGGTCTAACAAACATTCCTTTAGAGAGACTCGTGTTAATGATATCGTTTAACAAAGCTGAATAATTTGATAAAGTTTCTGTAAAAAAGGTACGAATATCTTGACGTGTTGAGGAACCTTGGGAAGCACTATAGGCAAGGGTACTAGTTTTTCCCATTGTCTCCATAAAGGATAACATAAGGTGATCAGTAAAAAGCCTAGGAGCTCTTTCATTAACATCGCTCTCTGAAAAGCCGATTGGAATGGGTAACATTTCTAAATGAAAAATAGATTCAATTCTATGTTTGACTTGGTCGACAATCTGTAAGCTCTTTTCTATCAGGTTGTTGATTTCGTGGTCTTCAACGGTAGTGTGAAAGTACCTTAATATTTGATGTGTCATACTATTTTGTATGTATTGTGTCCATAACATACCGATCTCTGAAGCTGTTAGTGTTGGCTTGTCCATTATGCACCTCATTAAATATAATATTCTTGATTATGTTTCCACGAATAGTGATTATTATGAGAATATGTATTTTGTAATGGTAAGACATATGAGATGAGAATTATTAACTATGCATGATCTTTTCCTTTTCATCATAGGTATCAAGACAAGCATGAAAGGGAAGGAGAACAAAAGTGTCCTATATTCATGAAAATGGATGGTTTTTATTTGTTATTTCTGAGGGGCTTACGTGGGTTTTGATTGTCTTCTTTTTACTTAGTCGGTATTGGTTACGATTTGACCGTTTGAGTCAAATGTGGTTGATCTTTATTGTGGGCATCAATATATTTCAAATCTTTTTAGGTGGAATTGACTTTTATTTCACGGGTGAAATTTCATTTTTTCAGATTGTCATCGTTCTTTTTATTACATATGCATGCACATTAGGAAGTTCTGATTTTGCTCGTTTGGATCAATTCATTAAGAAGAAGTTCGATAGAGGAAGCAGAAATGTGCGAGTTGTTGAAGAAAAACGGGAGTTTAAGAAACATGTTACATATCGCTATTTGCTGTTTGCATTTCATACTGGATCCTTCTTGGGACTTCATCTTATTTGGTATATTGTCGAACGAAACCACTTTCATGGAATAGCTGAATATATTGTACTTCTCTCTAAAAATTGGTTTGAACCGGTTAGTTATGTGTTATTAGAAAATTCTCTTTACTTTGTAATCTCTTACGTTTGGATTCTCATTTATCTATTTGATCTCATCGTAATCATGAGTTATTTTGCTTTCGTATTGTTTTGGAATAATAAACAAAATTCACTTTCATAGATTGACAAGGTTCGATTGCTTCCCCTATAATGAAAAAAATGATCTAGCAAAAAATTATTAGATTATCTTCTAGTCAAGGTTCTATGAACAAGGATTGGGAGAAATCAACTGTGATTTTATAAATGTTATTAAAAGGAAATACATGGTGGCTACTGTAAACACTATTGTGGGTACAAAAGAGACCAACGCTGATAGTTCAATCAACGTTGGTCTCTTTTGTTATGTTTTCTAATAATTCAAATAATGAGATTGTTTGGTATAGGAGGATGGAAGATGAATAGATGGCTTGTTGTATTAGGAGCAGTGATAATTCAAATTAATCTAGGGGCCGTATATGCCTGGAGTTTATTTAATCAACCGTTAATGGACAAGTTTGGTTGGGCTAGGGAAGATGTAGTTGTTACATTTTCCATTACAATTGCCACATTTGCGTTAGCTACGATATTTGCTGGCCGATTACAAGATAAGATTGGGCCAAGATGGGTTGCCACGATTGGTGGTGTTTTGCTTGGACTTGGACTTATGTTAGCTAGTCAAGCAACGACCCTGTTTCAATTATATTTGTTTTATGGTGTAATTGGTGGAATTGGAATTGGAATGACTTATGTATGCCCACTATCTGCATGTGTAAAATGGTTTCCTGATAAAAGAGGATTAATTAGTGGCGTTGCTGTAGCTGGTTTTGGTTTAGGTGGTTTGATTTTTAAGCCCATTATTGAATGGCTTATGGCAAGTATGGGTGTATCGTCTACCTTTATGTCTCTTGGACTAATTTATTTAGTTCTTGTCGTTGCAGGTGCACAATTGCTTAAAAATCCACCTGCAGAGACGTTTAAAAGGAAGACGGACAAACCGATTCCAGAACTAAGTAATAACTTTTCACCAAAGCAAATGTTAGGAACGTATCAGTTTTATTTATTATGGGTTATGTTCTTATTTGGAAGTATGTCTGGATTAATGGTAATTAGTTTTGCCGTAGATATCGGTGTAGATATCGTTAACTTAGATATGGAAAAAGCAGCAAATGCTGTGATGGTCATTGCATTGTTTAATGCAGCTGGACGTATTGTATTAGGAAGGGTCTCTGATACATTGGGGCGTATGAATACCTTAATGGGGATTTATGGCTTGACGGCAATTATTATGTTTTATATGAGTACAGGATCCATGAACTATATAACATTCCTTATTTCCGTTTCACTCATTGGTTTTTGTTTTGGAGGATTTTTGGCTTTATTTCCTTCCGTAACAGCTGATTATTATGGGACACGAAATATGGGGAGCAATTACGGACTTATGTATCAAGCGTATGGGATTTCTGCATTCGTAGGACCTATAGTGGTTAAAGCGATTCCGTTAACTCAAGCATTCGTGTTATCAGCGATTGTGTGCTTGCTGGCTCTAGGGATGGCAAAAGTAGTATCTGTGCCGAAAAAGAAAGAAGAAAATAAATATATGGAACAAGAAGCATCTTAATGAAGGAGGCAAGGGAGAGATCCCTTGCCTCTTTTCTATTAAAATGCGTATGCAGAACCTACAATGACTAATAAAATGAAAAGCACAACAATTAAAGTGAAACTATTACCTGTAACGTGACTCATAAGTGAATTCCTCCTTTTGAGTGGGTACACTTTTACCGTATGTATGCGACTAGTAATTGAGTGGGCTAATGTCACGATTATATAAAGATTGGGCAAGAGCCTACTTTATTTTAAATACAATAATCTGTATTTGAGCTCTGCAAACCAATGCTGTAATATTATGAACAGAATATAATTGGAAGAGAAAAGGTGTTTTGTATGAAGACATATATCATAGTGGGAGCAGGTATTTTAGGAGCTGCAACGGCTTATCATCTGGCAAAAGAAGGAGCTAATGTCACAATTGTTGATCGCCAAGATTTAGGGAAAGGAACTGATGCCGCAGCTGGGATCGTTTGTCCTTGGTTATCACAACGTCGAAATCAAGCGTGGTATCAATTAGCGAAAGGAGGAGCGCGGTATTATCCTTCCCTTATAAAAGAGCTAGAGGAAATTGGAGAAAAAGACACCGGGTACAAACAAGTTGGTGCAATCAGTCTTCATACAGATGAAAAAAAGTTAGATAAAATGGAAGAACGTGCAAAAAAACGGAGGGACGATGCACCTGAAATGGGTGAGATCAGGCGCTTATCGCCAGCCGAAACGCAGGATCTTTTTCCTCCTATAGCAAAAGAGTATGGATCTGTTTATGTCAGCGGTGCTGCACGTGTGAATGGAAGTGCTTTATGCAGGGCATTAATTAATGCAGCTAAAAAGAAAGGTGCTACCTTTATTAAGGGAGATGCTGTGTTAACTCGGGAAGGAAATTGTGTGACTGGTATTCAATTGGAAGAGAAACATATAACAGCAGACCAAGTAATTGTCACAACAGGTGCTTGGGCAAAAGAGGTATGTGAGTCTTTAGACATTTCTTTTTTAATTAAGCCTCAAAAAGCACAGATTGTTCATTTGGAATTACCAAATACCGATACCGATGAATGGCCAGTGGTGATGCCACCAACAAATCAATATTTATTAGCTTTTGAAGGGGGGCGTGTCGTGGTAGGAGCAACACACGAAGACGACGTTGGCTATGATAGGCGTGTAACTGTGGCTGGACTTCATGAGATTTTTGATAAAGCACTTATGATAGCTCCAGGATTAGCAGATAGTACGGTTGTTGAAACGAAGGTCGGCTTCCGACCTGTAGCTCCAGGGTTTCTTCCTGTTATAGGTGCGATCCCTGGTTTTCAAGGGATTATAGTAGCGAATGGATTAGGCGCATCCGGGTTAACGGTCGGTCCATATTTAGGGGCAGAGCTTGCTAAGTTTGCCCTTGGAAGAGATACGGAAATTGATCTTAGTTTGTACAGTGTGGCAGAAGCAATAGAGAAGTAAGTAAGTTGATTATAGAAAGGGCGAATAGCTTAAATAGGAGGACTGAAAAAGAAAAAACAACTTTTTTAGAGCCCCTAAAATAGCTGTTCGTTTTTTTGTAGTTCGTTAAATATGGCATTGGATCAAAAAATAACAAAAACATATGCGAAAAGAAACAAATAGAGTCAGAGAAATATCTAGCTATCTCGCAAAAATTGTAAAAGTCTTTAAGTGAAATCAAAAAGCGATGGTTGCTCTATACATGGTTACTGAAAGAGTTTAATATGAGCAATGTAAGAAAAACAAGTAATGCCTAGGAGGTTTTTTCAATGAAAAAAAAGGTAATCCTTACAGCAGCTTCAGCCATCTTAACAGTAGGAATTCTTGCAGCGTGTGGTGATAATGAATTAGATGAGCCAACACTTGGTGAAGAATCAGAAGTAGAAACAGAAATGGATATGGATGGTTTCGATGATGCGCCAGAAGCAGATGAAGGTGTAGAAGAGCTTCCGGAGCTTAATGAAGATACAGAAGAATTTGATGCAGAACTTGAAACAGAAGAGGAAGATATAGAAGAGTTTGATAGTGAATTGGAAACAGAGTTTGATGATTCAGACGATAACGGACTTTAATATCTGTTCTTAAATAACAGAGGTTGTCTTATCAAGTTCCACCTACTACACTACAAGTAGTTGAGGATGGAACCTTGGTTAAAGACAACCTCTTTTTTTTTAATTACGTACAATCATGACGTCACACTTTGCACGTCTGGCAATATTTTCAGAGACGCTTCCAATGAGAAACCTTTCAACAGCATTTACCCCCGTAGCACCTGCAACAATTAAGTCAGCCTGATGTTTTTCTGCAACATCTTTTGGTATTCGGACTTTCGGTGAACCATAACCGAGGTCCGTAACCACGTCATCTAAACCAGCATCAAGTGCAATAGTTTTGTACTCTTCTAGAAGATCCACGCCATATCCTTCTGCTTGTTCTGCATAGGTGCGATCATAGTGTTCAATTGTGCCAGTTGTCCGGTTGTCTATAACATAGGAAATCACAAGTTTTGCGCGATCTTTGTTTGCTAAATCAATTGCTTTTTGCAATGCACGTTTCGCTTCTTTGGATCCATCAACAGCTACAAGAATAGTCTTATAATGTAAACTCATAGTGAACACGCTCCTTTTTCGTTCTTGTATGTTTCTTACTTACATCATAATGAATTTATTAAGTTTTAAAAGTGATGTTAATCACAATACTTCATATTTTTCTGTTAGTTTAAATTGAATTAAAATGACTAGAGGTATAATGTAGGAGAAAGTGATTTAAACGATAACGAAGTCTGAATACGAACAGTACACTGACATAGAAATTCGTATTTAAAAATGAAAAGAGTGAGGGATGAAGATGTTTGATCCTACAATCTTTGATAATCTAAAAGTAGGAATGGAAAATCATTTGTATGACCTTGATACAATTGAACAGTTAATTGAGATAAAAAATAGAAAAGATATTATGGATTTCTCCATTATGTCTAGGCAATTTGCTCTTGAGTTTCACTTGGCAAACCAACCGAGCATACTAGCAGAAATTGTACTTCATGCTACAATTAAAGACTTATCTGATGAAATTTTAGAAGTGAGTGGGCAAACACCAGGATGTAGTCTATTGCTTCGGTTTTCGCTTGATATAGTTGATGTGAAGAGACAATGTAATGAGATCGAAAATATTTTATTACATATATGGGATCCTGCCTTGCCTCCGAATCAAATTATACAGTTCCCATTCGAAAAAGATAAAATCTCGTACACGAACACAATTGAGCTGCAATTTAATCATAAAATAAATGAGGAACATATGGCCGATATTCCAGGATTGGTCGAACATGTCCTCTTAACATTGCAACAATTGCAACGAGTGTAAATTGGAAACCTCCTTTTTTTCGTATGAGTTAGACGCAAGAAGCAAAAGCTAGGAAATAGGAGGATCATTCGATGGAAAATAATGTTGAGTTTCACTATATTAAGACAAATGGGATAACGATACATACAGCTGTCGCTGGTCCAAAGGATGGCCCACTGGTTATTTTGCTACACGGTTTTCCGGAATTTTGGTATGGATGGAAAAATCAGATTGGGCCATTAGCGGAAGCTGGCAATCTTGTCGTTGCTCCAGACCAACGTGGCTATAATGTAAGTGACAAGCCAGAGGAAGTAGATCAATACACACTTGATGTATTACGTGACGATATTATTGGAATAATTACACATTTTAACAAAGAAAAAGCGAGTGTGATTGGACACGACTGGGGAGGGGCAGTAGCGTGGCATTTAGGTGCAACTCGACCAGAATATGTTGATACCTTAATCCCAATTAATATGCCACATCCAGCCGTTTTAGAAAAAATAATGATGAAATGTCCTTCTCAATTTATACGAAGTTTTTATATTTTACTATTTCAAATTCCATTTATTCCTGAAAAAGCGTTAGTGGCAAATCGTTTTCAACTTATGAAATCTTCTATACTTCACACGTGTTGTCCGAATTCGTTCACAGAGATTGAACTGGAACATTACATACAATCTTGGGACCAACCTAACGCTTTGACTGCTATGTTAAACTGGTACAGAGCTATTAGACTAGGTAGTCTGATGCAAGTTCCTAAAAAGGAAATAACGATCCCTGTTAGAATGTTATGGGGTAAGAATGATCCTTTTTTGTCATTAAAACTAGCAAAGGAAAGCATAAAGTTATGTTCGAACGGAGAATTGGTGCTAATTGATGATGCGACACATTGGGTTCACCATGAACAAGTAAACATTGTAAACCGGTTTCTACTAACGTATTTATCAAGGTAAGGGGGGAATTTTTTCCCCTTATGAAAATAGCTATTGAAAGCGTTGTCATTAATGTTTATAATACAGGTAGAAGCTGCTTTGTACGCAAACAATGGTTTCAACCTGTATATGTAACGAGGGAGTTTAAATGAATCGAACAGATGTCAAGCCTTCAATAAGTAGAGGAAGACAGAAATCGTTTCGCAAACACCCACTTTAGAAGTGGTGGTTTGGAACTCAGTTAAGTAGCGACAAATGCGGCCCCTATACTCACAAGAACCAGTTCCATATTAAGGAACTGGTTTCTTTCGCCTTATACAAATGTGATATAATAAATAAAATTTACGAAAAAGGAGCGACCTAATGCCAAGTTATAAAATATTGTTTCTAGATATTGATGGAACGATTTTGAGACCCGACCATACAATCGAACAATCGACGATAGAAGCAGTTAGCCAAGTACAGGAAAAAGGAATAGAGGTATTTCTAGCAACAGGGCGACCATTACATGAAATCCGTGAAATAGGAGAAACGTTAAAAATCAATTCTTTCATTGGTTATAATGGTGCTTATGCGGTACATAAAAATAACGATATTCTAAAAGAAAAAATAGAAGGTGAAATGATACAGTATTTTCTGAAAACAGCAGAAGAAAACGGACATGAAGCGATCTTGTATACAAATAAGAAAAATGTATTAACGTCTCTTGACTCGGAAATTTTGACCGAATTTATAGAATATTTCCACTTAAGGCATAATGTCCTGTATTCATCTGAATTTCTACATGACATTTTAGGAGTTTCACTTGTGAACGTAGGTGAAAAGGAACAAGAAAAGTATGAAAAATGGGGAGGCATTCACCTATCGCCTGTGAATGTAGGTGGCTTTAAAGAACATGCATATGATGTGATTAGAGATAAGGTGAATAAAGGGTACGCAGTTGAAAAAGTATTACAAGTACTTGGAATCTCTAAAGAAGAGGCAATTGCTTTTGGTGACGGGATGAATGATAAGGAAATGTTAGCTTATGTCGGGGAAGGCTTTGCTATGGGTAATGCTCAACAAGAATTGTTTGCATATGCAAAACATAAAACAACCGATGTTACGGACTCAGGTATCTTTAATGGGCTTAAATCACTAGGATTAATTAAATAAGAAGATGTTCCTCTTTTTTTAGTTGGTAAAGTTTCTTTTGGAAAGTAGGGAGAGTTGAAAATGAAAAAGATAGTAAACGTTAAAGGTGTGAATATCGGAGAAGGCATGCCGAAGATTTGTGTACCGATGGTTGGGAGCACGTTGTCAGAACTACTAGAAGAAGCAACAAATTTACAAAATATAGATGCGGAAATCATTGAATGGAGAGTGGATTTTTTTGATGACGTTATGCAAGTAGAACGCGTAAAAGAAGCTCTTACTCAAATTCAAGTAATCTTGAAAGGAAAGCCACTTATTTTTACGTTTCGTACGATGAAAGAAGGTGGAAAAAGAGAAATTGGCGATGCTGAATATGTCACACTAAATAGAGAAGTGATAAAAACCGGCTTAATCGATATCATTGACATTGAACTTTTTAATGATGAGGATATCGTGACGTCACTTGTATTAGAAGCGCATGAACACAATGTATTTGTCATACTTTCCAATCATGAGTTTGAAGAAACACCTTCAAAAGAGGAGATTGTTTCAAGGTTGGTAAAAGCTCAAGAATTAGGAGGAGACATTCCGAAAATTGCCGTCATGCCAAAGAATTCAGCTGACGTGTTAACGTTATTAGACGCAACAAATACAATGAAACATCAATATGCTGAGGGCCCTATAATTACGATGTCCATGGCAGGTCAAGGTGTGATTAGTCGACTAGCAGGGGAGATATTTGGATCAGCTATAACTTTTGGAGCGGCTAATAAGGCATCTGCACCAGGACAAGTTGCTATTGCTGAGTTACGTCAAGCGTTAGTACTTTTGCACCAAAACGCATAAACCTATATCTGTTTGAAGGTAGTCTCATGCTACACTTTGGTTAGAGCGTGTTCAAATGTAAAAAACTACATTTAAACACGCTTTTTTTTATTGATTTTTATTTAGGATTAAGGCTGACCACCTTGAGGCCTTACATCTTTTTCTTCTTGTCCAATTGCTTCCATTCCAATTTCTTCTTGAACATTCAATTGGACTTTCTTTTCAGCGAGTTCCTCATTTTTAAAGGTTAAATCAGGCTGTATGTTATTGTTCCGACTTGCTTGCTTGTTCCAATCTCCCACTATTATCACCTCCGATAGTAGTAATGGTAGTAGTATGCGATATTTAGAAATCTTTTATCAAATGAGATTCTTAGAAAATGGGAAGCATTATAAAATAATGGAAACTAGTGGATACTAAGAAAAGGAAAAAAATAGAAGAGGAGGTGTTCTTATTAACGCTTTTATATTAATCATTGTAATTGGATTGCCTCTTATTCTGTATCTTCTAGCTCGTAGATGGAATCGGATACGAAAATGGATGAACATAATCGCAGTCGTTTCAGGAGTCATTTTTGGTAACATTATAACAGTCACGATTTATACAATTATTCAATCAAATGAGGTATTCATGACAACTGTCCATGGGATTTTCTTAAATCCGTTATTTTTAGTAACAGGGGGGTATTTGGGAGTATTTGTTTTATATCGCCTAATTCTAATATCAATTGCTGAACGAATGTAGGTAAATTATTTTGATATTTATAAAAAGAGTCTTGTACATTTCCTAACTCCTGTTATAATTTGTCTAAAGGTGTCAAAAGGGGACTTTTGAATTAGGATAATAAGAGTGTTCTTGCTAATGTAAATGCTTTCTTGAAAGGGTACTGTGTGATCAAAATCCAGCGTTGATTCATCTGACAGCATGATAAAGGGAGAGGAAGAAATGAAAGCGTTTAAATTAAAGGGGTTAACGGGTAAGATTTTAACTCTGAATTTTATGATTTTGTTAGTCATAGCCGTACTATTAGGATCCATTAGTTACTACTTTTCCAAACAACAATTAATTGATGCAGGGGTGACAGATTTGCGTCATTCCATTAATGGAACTCTTGCTGTTCTTGAACAATTGAATGACCAGGTTGAGAATGGACAACTTCAACTAAGTGAGGCACAAGAAATAGCAGCTAGCTATATCTCAGGTCCATATAGTAATGAAGCAGAGAAAATGAGAGATTTTACGAAAGCCGCGTTTTTATATAAAGAACTAGGATATATGTTCGTGTATGACAGCAATCATTTCTCACTTGTTCATCCAATGGGCCTAGAAGGTCAAGATTTATCTAATTTGCAAGATGCGAGTGGTCAGTACTTAATTCAAGATTTAGTTAGAATCTCAAAAAATCCTGATCCAGAGTTAAGGACACATGTATATGATTGGACGAATGCAGACGAGACCGTACCAAGGGAAAAATTAGCCTATATGGGGTATTATGAGCCATGGGATTGGATGATCGGCATAGGTGCTTATACGGAAGAGTTTTACGAAAATCTAGGGATTTTGCAACTTGTTTCTATTGTTGTAGGAGTTATTACATTAGTTATTGGTTCTATCATTTATTATTTATTTATTCGTAAATACTTACAAGCTATACAAAATTTAAATGAGACAGCAAGAGAAATCGCAGCAGGAAATTTGGCTACGGAACTAACAGAGAGCAAATCAAATGATGAAATAGGTGAGTTAACAACTTCTTTCAACGAGATGGTCACAACCATTCGAGAAATTATTCAGCAAGTAAATGATTCGAGTGAACAAGTTGCAGCTTCATCTGAACAATTATCAGCAAGTAGTGAAGAGACAAAGTTAGCTACAAATGAAGTAACGATGGCTATGCAGTCGATCGCTTCTTCAAATGAAACACAAGTTAAGCAAATGGAAGAAGGGTCAAGCTCATTAGCAGCAATGGCTACTAATATGAGCCATGTATCAGGAATGGTTAGAAATGTATCAAAGTTATCTGTAGAAACAGCAGAAGAAGCAGAAAGAGGAAATCAAGTCATCCGTGAAGCGGTTGATCAAATGGGTTCTATCACTAAAAGTGTGAGTGATTCTTCTGAAGTAGTTAAGAAGTTAGATAACAGATCAACTGAAATTGGCCAAATTATACAGGTCATTACAGGGATATCGGATCAAACGAACCTTCTCGCATTAAATGCAGCTATTGAAGCTGCCCGAGCAGGTGAGCATGGTAAAGGATTTGCTGTAGTGGCAGATGAAGTACGAAAATTGGCAGAAGAATCGAAGAGATCAGCAAATCTTATTTCAGAACTAATCAAAGAAATACAGGCAGATTCTTCAGCAGCAATGGAAGCTATGTTAAAAGGAACGACAGACGCTGAAAACGGCTTAGTAGTTGTTAATAAGGCAGGTCTTATATTTGACACAATTCACCAATCTATTAAAAGGGTGAATGAAGATATACAGAATGTTTCAAACTCGTCCGTTGAAATCACGGAAAATACAAATAGAGTTAAAGAAACAATTGAGTCATTAGAGGAGATTGTTAGACAGACAGCAGCTAATTCACAAAATGTGGCCTCTACTTCTGAAGAACAATTAGCGTCAATGGAAGAAATTTCAGCGTCATCTGATTCTCTTAGTCAGATGGCACAAGGGTTAAGTCAAATTGTTCAAAAGTTTAAATTGTAAAAAATACGATAATCATATGAAGAAGCGCGTAATCTAATTTGCGGGCTTCTTTTACGCTTCTTTTTAACGGGCAATAATGAATTGGGGTCAATCTGTTTTAAAGTATCATCATGTAGAAGAGGGGATAAAGATGAAAAGGACGATAGCTTTTAAAGCAGTAGTAGGATCTGAAAATTACAATTTAGTTACAAAAGAATCTGATAAGGATTATAAAACTTTTGTAATTCCGACTTTTGCTGACCTATATGATCGGACCATATACACTGATAGTATGGTAAAACAGACAATTGACGAAGAAATTCACGATGTTCGGAAATTACCTACCCTTTGGTGGAAGTCTAATGTTAACTTTTTAGAAGTCCTTTTCGCAAGGGAGATTATCATCAATGACAATTCACTAGTTAAAAGAGCTGTTAACGAATTATTGGCTAGAAAACAAGATATTGCAACGATGAATCTTCCTTATTTATATAAAGCTTGTCAGGGTATGTATTTAAGCAAGTACAAATATTTAGAGAAGGGGAATAAGAGCACAAATCATCTAGTCGAGGAATTTGGATATGATACAAAATCTGCGATGCATGCTTATCGTATTCTTGATTTTGTGGAAAGGTTTTCATCTAATCATTTTCGAAATTTCCAAGAGGCGATGACTTACAATGACAATGATCGTGAATTTATGGTTGCAATTAAAAAGGGCCGCTATACTAAAGACGAAGTGAAACAATTAATAGATGAGAAACTATCTGCTTGTGAGAAGCTAAAAAATGTGTACCTCTCGCAACCTGTAAATGAACAAACCAAATCAATTGTTGAAACCATCATATACGAGTTAACAGTAGACTGTATAAAGGGGGAATTACAATGAGAAAGAGAAAGGATGCTCCGAAAAGATCGAAACCTTTTGAAGCATCCTCTATACATATATTACCGACTAGTCAGTTTGTGAATGGTACTATGAAACTGCATGTTCTGCTTGTTGCGCTTCTTTCTCGCTCTTTTTAATATCGTAACGAAGCATGATTGAAATGAGGAATGCAATAACGATTAATGCAAAGAAGACATAAAATACTGGAATATAACTTTCTGTTCTTTCACGGATTTGAGTAACTAGTACGGGGCCAAAAACGCCTCCGAGTGACCAAGTTGTTAATAAATACCCATGAATAGCACCAAGTTGTTTCGTTCCGAATAAGTCTCCAACAAAGGCAGGAAGATTGGAAAAACCCCCTCCGTAACAGCTGACAACAAGTAGAATTAAAACAGTAAAGAGAATGGCGTTTGTTGTTAGTGGGAGAGTAAAGAACGCTACAATTTGAATTGAGAAAAAGATGAGAAAAACAGTTGGTCGACCAATATAATCAGAGGCTGCAGCCCAACCAAGTCTTCCGCCACCATTAAACACACCCATAATCCCTACCATTGTCGCGGCCGCTGCTGCTGTTAAACCAACAACTTCTTGTGCCATCGGAGATGCGACAGAAATAATCATAATCCCTGCAGTCGTGTTAATTAGCATCATAGACCAAAGCATCCAAAAACGTTTTGTTTTGACAGCTTCTTTGGCTGATAATTGTTGCAAATCTTTCTTGACCACCTTTTTTCCAGAAGCCATATCTTTTTTCATTGAATCTGGCATCCAACCTTCTGGAGGTGGGGCAATATAGGAGGCTCCTAGCATCATAAGAGTAAAATAACAAATCCCTAGAAAATAGAAAGTGGATGTAATGCCAATCGATTCAATCAAGCTTGCAGCAACAGGTGCTGTAATCAGAGAACCTGCTCCAAAACCAAGAACGGCCATTCCTGTAGCTAAACCTCTCCGGTCTGGAAACCATTTGACTAAAGTAGAAACTGGCGAAATATAGCCGATACCAAGTCCAAGTCCACTAAATACACCATATGTTAGTAAAAATAAAGGTAGGGACTCCATACCAATAGCAATTCCCGAGCCAGCTTGACCGATCCCGAACAAAACAGCGGCGACCATAGCTGATTTTCTTGGACCATTACGTTCAACGAATTTTCCAAAGAAAGCAGCGGATGTACCAGCAAGTGCCATCATAATTGTAAAGGCAATGGCTACTTGAGAGCCTGCCCAACCTAATGAAGAGCTAATTGGGTTTTGATAAACACTGTATGCGTATGCTGCACCAATGGAAAGATGGATGGCAATAGCCGATAAAGCGATAAGCCATCTGTTTTTATTTGTTTGCATAAAATGTCCTCCTCCTATCTATTGTTGTAAACCCTTACATATATATATAGTATAATCCATTCGAGGAAAAATCAAACAAATTAGAAAATTAGTAAGATTTAGGAAGGTGCATTTTTGTGGAAAGTATTGGTATTACAAGGATTTCTTCTTCTAGTTTTTTTGTGAGATTTTCTATATTATTGATAATGAACTTGTAAACTGAACTAGATGACGGGGGAACCTTTATGTATCATGCAAAGACCTGGAAAGAAAAGGTCACTTTACTTTTTTCAATTTTATGGCCAATTATGGTTACGCAAATTAGTTTCTATGCAATGAATCTTGTAGATACAATGATGTCGGGACGTGTGGGAACGAGTGATTTAGCTGGGGTTGCAATAGGCTCAAGTTTATGGATGCCCATTTTTACTGGAATAAATGGAATCCTCTTAGCAGTCACTCCGATTGTTGCTCAACTAATGGGGAGCAATCAACGTGAAAAGATTGCAGATTCGGTTGTCCAGGCGCTTTATTTAGCTGTTTTGCTTTCTTTTGTAGTTGTCATTGGTGGTTTTTTCTTTTTAGAACCAATCTTACTGTTAATGAACTTGGATCCAAATGTCTATCACATCTCTTATCATTACTTAATTGGATTATCGATTGGTATTATTCCTTTGTTTGCAGCGAATGTGCTTCGTAATTTCTTTGATGCGCAAGGTTTCACGAGGATAACGATGATCATAACGGTCTTAGCTGTTCCATTTAATATCTTGTTGAATTATGGATTTATTTTTGGGAAATTAGGTTTGCCAGCTTTAGGGGGAATTGGTGCTGGTTACGCAACAGCGATTACGTATTGGATTATTTTCTTTATTAGTATTTGGATGACATTTAAAGTAGAAGTAGTGAGGCACTATCGTTTGTTTATAAATTGGGCAAGACCATCGTGGAAAGCATGGAAAGCTCAACTTGCTATTGGGATACCAATTGGCCTTTCCATTTTTTTTGAAGCGAGCATTTTTGCTGTTGTGACTCTAATGATTGGAATGTTGTTCTCAACTGTAACAGTGGCAGCCCACCAGGTTGCTTTAAGTTTTACCTCTCTAATATTTATGATACCTTTAAGCATTTCCATGGCTTTGACCATTGTTGTCGGGTTTTCAGTTGGTGGGAAACAATACGATAACGCAAAGCAATATAGCTATCTCGGTGTTTGGGGAGGAATTGGTATTTTGGCAGTTGGTGCGATTTTTCTTTATGTGTTTCGGGAGCAGATTGCTTACCTATATACACAGGATGAAGAAGTCGTTCGCATGGCAGGCCAATTCTTTATCATTGCGATTGTCTATCAAATTTCGGATGCGGCCCAATCTGGATTACAAGGCGTATTACGTGGCTATAAAGATGTGAAAATTCCTTTTATTACGGCCTTTATTTCTTATTGGTTAATAGGGATTCCATCAGGTTATTATCTTGCTGCATTTACGTTTCTTGGACCTTTTGGTTTCTGGATTGGAATTACATTAGGATTGACATGTGCAGCACTCGGGTTTTTAATACGGTTAAAATTCGTATTGAAAAAAGTGGCAGTCAATTTAGAATAAGGTAAGGAAAAATTTTGACCTACACTCCAATAGTTGGTGTTATCTAACTATTGGAGTGCAGGTTTTTTGTTTTCTTTAAATGGTAACAAAATACGTTAAATTGATAGGCACTTCTTACTTTCGGACATCATAGACTAATCATAACAGGCTAAAAAGGAGTGGGAACATTGAGTCATTTGAACGATCAATCCGAGTCAAAGGTATTTTTACAGAAGCCAAAAACGATCGGGAATCAGCAAGTCTTTTTCTCTAATAAAGTTGTTGAAGGCATCAGAACAAATATAAAAGATATAAATGAGATCAAAGAAACGTTAGGATCTCATCATATTGTTCATGAGAGTTTTTCAGAACAATTAGATGAACAGGAAACATTGAATAAACAGTTGAGATCTATGCAGGAAAATTTGAAGAAACTCGTGGAGGAAAAGAGTGAGATCCAAAATGGATTATGCTTAAAACTCGAAGAACATGAGGTAGAACGATCTTCGTTAGAGAAGAGGCTTGAAGAACTACTCGAATCCAAAGGAATGTTAGTCAACCAATTAGAAATGATTGAACGTGCAAAACAGGAGTTGCGTTCAGATCTAGTTAACCAAAATGAACGCTTACGCAAGCAAGAAGATCAATTTGAATGGATTCAAGAACAACAGTCAAAACAATGTTCTCAACAGGATGAACTTGCGCAACTAGTGAATTTACAGAAGCTTGATCATGAAGAGTTAACTCAACGTGTGAAAGAAAATGAGGAGGAACAACAGCAAATTCAAGTTAGGCTCCAAGAGTTGGTTGAACAGATGAAAACTCTATCCTCACAGCATTATGAGCAAGAAAATATGCATCTGGACCTATACACGCAACTTATTCAATTAAAAGCGATTCATACCGAAGCATCCCAATACATGAAGCAGTCTATTGCTAAATTGCAATCAGAAATCAAGCTACTTGAATTGAAGGAGCCATCTGCCACAGAAGGTTAAGAGATCAAAAAAGGAGAAGCTGCCCAATAAGGCTGCTTCTCCTTCAGAAGTTTTATTCTAAATTAGCATGTCTACCATACATCGTTTGAGAATCTAATCCCTTTTTCTCCATAAACCTTAAAATAACAGCATCGTATAGTAGAAGAAGGCTTTGTTCAAATAACGATCCCATTGGTTGAATGGTTTCATTCTCAGAGCTTTCTCCTGATTTCATTTGAGCTGGAACTTGAATAGTGATATCTGCCAATGTAGCGATTGTAGAATTAGGGGAAATGGTAACAGCAGCTACAGTCGCACCGATTTTCTTCGCTTTTTCAGTCATAGATACAAGGCTTTTTGTTTCACCCGAACCTGAACCGACAATGAAAATATCTCCTTCTTCTAGGTTAGGGGTAACCGTTTCACCTACTACATACGGATCTAGACCAACATGCATCATTCGCATCGCAAATGATTTAGCCATGAAACCAGAACGGCCTGCTCCTGCTACAAACACCTTCTTTGCTTCTAAGATCCCATCTACAAGCCTCTCAACTTCAACGTCATTGATTAAATCTACTGTACGTTGAAGTTCTTTTATAATTTCTTGTGTATACTCAACTGTTTGCATAAAGTATCACCCTACGCAGTAACTTCTTCTTTAATAAGCTTTTGCATTTGAGCAGCAGCTGCTTTTTTATCCTCTTTACTAGTAATTCCGCCTCCAACAATGACCAAGTCGGGTTGGGCTTTGATTACTTCTGGTAATGTTTCTAATTTAATTCCACCAGCAATTGCCGTTTTGGCATTTTTTACAACACTTTTGATTGTAAGTAGATCTTCGAAAGAGTTTTCTCCTTTCGCTTGTAAATCATATCCAGTATGAACACAAATATAATCAACACCGAGTGCATCTAACTCAATTGCACGAGTCTTTTTGTCTTTTACAGCGATCATGTCCACAAGAATTTGCTTTCCTTGTTTCTTCGCTTCTTCGACTGCTCCCTTAATAGACTCATCTTCTGCAGCTCCAAGAATCGTGATGATGTCTGCACCAGCTTCAGATGCTTTCATCACTTCATAGCCTGCTGCATCCATAATTTTTAAATCAGCTAAAACTGTTAATTGAGGAAACGCTGCTTTTACTTCTTTTACGGCCTTTAGTCCTTCATTAATTACGACTGGTGTTCCGATTTCAACTACATCGACAAACTCCTGTACTTCTCCTACAAGCTCGATTGCTTCTGGAATATTTACTAGGTCTAACGCTAATTGTAATTTCATCATACATCCGCTCCTCGTTATCTTTTTTAAGTACAGCTTTATTTTAAATTTTAAATTCCTAAAAAAGAAGTACGCACTTTAAAAGCATATAGTTACAAATAGGATACTGTAGGATGGGGGAGCGTTGAAAAACGGAACGCAAAAAAAATCATGCACGAGTCGTATCGTGCATGATTTTTTAATCCATTGAGCTAAGTTTTTCAAAATCCTCTGTATTTTCTTGAAGAAAAAGTTTGTAATCTTTGCCCCACTCATACATGGTTTCAAGAATGGGCATGAGTGTTTTTCCTTGTTCTGTTAAGGAGTATTCTACTTTAGGAGGGACTACAGGATAAACTTCGCGGTGAATAATGAAGTCTGATTCTAGCTCACGTAGTTGATTGACAAGGATGCGTTGGGTAATCCCTGGCATGAGAGATTTTAATTCATTGAATCGCTTTGTTCCTTCTTTCCCTAGATGCCATAAAATAAGCATTTTCCACTTGCCACCAATAACAGCGAGTGTTAGTTCTTTTTCGCAATTATACTCTTTTTTACAGACGTGACCCATTTCTTTTCCCTCCAATTCGCTTTTAACAGTATCCTATTTGATACTATGTAAACTAAAAGTGCGTACTTACATTAGAGACATTATAAGCGCTATATTGAACTATATACAAATGGTTTATCTTGAAACAGACTATTTATGGAGGGGTTATTATGAGTAAAGTGATCATGGCTAATGAATATCATGAAATGTCTAAACCTCTTGATGAGACAATGGACCCAATGACATTTATTCTATTCGGAGCTACAGGCGATCTAGCTAAAAGAAAAATCTTTCCTGCATTATATAACTTATTTTTAGATAATAGATTACCTTCCTGCTTTCTAGTTATTGGATTAGGAAGACGGCAATGGACAAATAAGATGTTTCGAGAATTAGTATTAAAATCGCTTCAAACATTCTCTAGACGGGTTATGGATGATTCAAAAAGAACGGAAGAGTTTCTAAATTTATTTACGTATTACGTATTTAATGCAAAGGGAACGGATGACTACGAGTATTTACACAAACGTGTGATGTATCTAGAAGAGGAATTGCGGTTACCTCAAAACCGTTTATATTATTTATCCGTTGCGCCGGACTTAGTTGCTGATATTACTTTGAAAATTAAAAAAAGTGGATTAAAGTCTACCAAAGGATGGAACCGAATTATACTAGAAAAGCCTTTTGGTTATGATTTAGAATCTGCTCAGAAATTGCACGAATCGTTACGTTATCTTTTTTCAGAAAATGAGATATACAGAATTGATCATTATTTAGGAAAACCAATGGTTCAAAAATTAGAAACGTTAGATTTAGGCAATCCAATATTTCGAGAGTTAGTGAATAATTACAGCATAGCTAATGTGCAAATTACCGCTAGTGAGACGGTTGGAGTGGAAGATCGAGCTGCATATTATGACGAAGCAGGAGCGATAAGGGATATGGTCCAAAACCACCTTCTCCAACTTGTGATGATGACGGCCTTTCATCTCGAACAAAAAATAACAAACAAGCATCTCGATGGAGAAAAAGCAACGATAATAAAATTTTTGCGGCAAATGGATAAAAGCGAGGTTAAGAGAAACGTCATTAGAGGTCAATATGTATCCGGGCATGTTCTACATGAACAGGTTATTGGATATCAAGACGAGCCTGGGGTAGAAAAATTAAGTCAAAATGATACCTTTATTGCAGCAAGATTATGGATAGATAACAACTTCTGGGCAGGTATCCCTTTTTATATCAGGACAGGAAAGAGAATGAAGGAAAAATCTACGAAAATTGTTGTTGAATTTTCTTCAAAGGCAATGGGGGGGAAGAGTGAAGGACAGTTTCCTAATATCTTAACCATTGCCATTAATCCTGAGGAGAAAATTTCTTTGCAACTGAATATGATGAATCCGATAAGTAAACAATCCGAGCCAGTAAGTATTGACTTTTCAGCAGAATCTGAAATGGAACGTGAAGCATATGAGTTGCTAATATACGATGCAATCAAAGGTCGATCTACATTTTTTGCGAAATGGGAGGAAGTAGAGTGGTCGTGGAAGTGGGTTCAGCCAATTTTAGAAGCATTTTGTGATGGAGATGTTCCTTTGTATCCTTATCAAGCTGGTTCTATGGGGCCAGAGGAAGCAGACAAGTTAATGAAAGAAGACCAAATGTATTGGGGAGACAATGAAGTGTATTAAAATGTATTAAAGAAAAGATTAAATTAAAATCATAGCATCTCTTTTTGGACTATGCAGAAAAGAGATGCTATTTTGTGCTGGTTCTAACTGGAATATATTTTAATTTCAAGGGGAAATTACTAATGAATATACTAAAGTGGAGGCGTGAAAATGAAACGAAACAGTATGATGGTCGCAGCTATTCTAACCTTTCTCCTCGTTGGATTTATATCTTTAGACCATGCACAGGCTTCTCCAACGATCATTGATTTTGAATTAGAAATTGAATTGAAAGATGGGACAGAATATGAGATTGAATATGACGTGAAAAAAAATCAAATCGAAGCTAAATATGCCGTTCCAGGTGAAGTCGTCACTTATGGTCAAGAAGCCCTTCCCAAAATTGAACAGATCTTTAAACAAGTAAACCTAGTACCAAATGTAGAAAAAGACGTAGTCATAAAAGAACTATTGAATGTGTTTCACATTGATAGAAAAGCTGTATCTGAATTTGAACTTGATGTGAAATTTGATGGCGGCCAAAGAATAAAAATTGATGAGAAAACACTGTGATAAATAACTTCTTCCCCTTATCTAATAGGATGAGGGGATTTTTGTGTATTTCTTGCATTTTCAGTCTTGAGACTGAAGATTTTAATTTGGAAGTCATATACAGTTAGAACGTGCATATAGAATACGATGTAGAAAGGGTGAGTTACATGGATGAAAAAGAATGGGCAATCAAAGCAACAGGTCTCGTGAAATCATTTGGGGATAACCGAGCCGTTGATGGGGTGGATTTAGCTGTTCCAGCTGGTACGGTATATGGATTTTTAGGTCCAAACGGCGCGGGAAAGACAACGACGATTCGAATGCTAGCAACGTTACTAAAGCCAGATGAAGGAAGTGCGAACATTCTTGGATATGATTTAGTGGATGAAGCAGATGCTGTAAGGTCTAAAGTAAGTTTAACAGGACAGTTTGCGTCAATTGATGAAGATTTATCTGGGTTGGAAAATCTAATCTTTATTGCGAGATTACTAGGATTTTCAAGACGACAGGCTAAAGAAAGAGCTATTGAACTTCTCGATGCGTTTGGGCTTTTAGATGCTGGCAAACGACAGGTCAAAAAGTACTCTGGAGGGATGAGAAGAAGAATTGATATTGCTGCAAGTATTGTGGTGACTCCTGATTTATTATTTTTAGATGAACCAACAACTGGATTAGATCCAAGAAGTAGAAATCAAGTATGGGATATTGTTCGAGCGCTGGTTAGTACAGGGACGACCGTTCTTCTAACGACACAGTATCTTGAAGAGGCAGACCAACTAGCAGATCGAATTGCTGTAATAGACCAAGGAAAAATCATTGCAGAAGGAACGAGCGGAGAATTAAAAGCATCAGTAGGTACAGGTGCCCTGCATGTTCGAGTGGAAGATGAAAACAAACGAAACGAGGCAGTGGAAATTCTGACAAATATTCTTACTACGTCCATTCATTTAGAATCAGATCCATGTGCCTTATCGGCAAGAGTGACAAACACAGAACGAGTTGTTGATGCGCTAGCAGAACTAAATCGATCCGGCATTAAACTAAGTGACTTTTCATTAGGTCAGCCAAGCCTAGATGAGGTGTTTCTCACGTTGACAGGTCGGCCAGTGGTAGATGAAGCGTCAAACCAGGAGGGACAATCATGACAGGAAATAGTGAAGTAGATGAGAAATTACGGATAGCGATATCAAGTCGGTCTCGTCCGAAAAAGCCAAATGGTTTCACCAATACCGGTACATTTGCGTGGCGAGCTCTTTTGAAGTTGAAATATGTACCAGAGCAACTTCTAGATGTGACAGTCTTTCCCATTATGTTCTTATTAATGTTTACTTATTTATTTGGTGGGGCTATAGCTGGTTCAACCGGAGACTACTTACAGTTTCTATTACCAGGTATATTAGCCATGACAGTTGTTACGATTACGATGTATACAGGGATGGAGTTAAATAATGACATAACTAAGGGAATCTTCGATCGATTTCGTTCTCTGCCCATTTGGCGCCCAGCTGTTTTGGTTGGAGCTTTACTGATGGACGCCGTTCGATACACAATTGCTTCTACGATTATGATTGTACTTGGATACATTATGGGTTTTCGACCAGAAGGTGGACTCGTAGGTGTTCTTCTTGCGGTTGCATTATTAATCTTGTTTTCTTTTAGTCTGTCTTGGATTTGGACCACTCTTGGATTAGTGCTTCGGACGGAGAAATCGCTAATGGGTGTTAGCATGATGGTTTTATTTCCTTTAACGTTTGTGAGTAATGTGTTTGTTGACCCGCGTACACTTCCTGGTTGGTTAGAGGCATTTGTAGAAGTGAATCCGATATCCCTTGTAGTAACTGCTGTAAGGGGATTGATGCATGGAACAGTAACGCTTGAGCAAATTGGATGGGTACTGTTGGCTTCCTTTTTACTAATCGTAATCTTTGCCCCGCTAACGATGTATCTTTATCGGAACAAAAGGTAAATTCAAAACATCTTTTTTGCTTGTTCATAAGCAAGGGAACCAATTATTATTTTTTGTAAGTTTCGGTAGTAACTAGTTGTTACATCAAAGGAATTAGGAACCCGTATGGTTTCGTAAAATGTGTCTATATCCGTTTTCTTTTCCAGGAACCAGTCAGTGTGATCAGTAAATGTGTGGGTAACATCTTGCCAAGCTTCAGATAAAGCCGGACTGTAAATGGGATCACAGAACGTAGAAGAGGACATTTTTTTCGTCCTTTTCTTTTTTTGGTCTGTGAATATAGTAGGCCAATAATCAGCACGTGAACCACTGTGAGAAGTATTTAATGCAAATGAATAGATATCTGAAAAAAGTGGACTAAGTCCAAAGAGAATGGCATATAGGTGTTTGCCAACCATGATACGTTCAGAAATTGAATCAAAGTTTTCTACTATAGTTCCTGCTAATCTTTTTCTTTTTTGTTTTTTGTACTCATATGGAAGAAGAACTTGTGTGAACTGCATAAGTTCTTGAACTTGAAATAATAAAGTGTCCAATACATGTTTTCGGAAGAATGTATTTTGGATAACTCGTTTTTCGATATAATGTTGTTCATTTATGATTAATGAAACGGTGAGGAACTGAGAATCTTGCCTCGCAAAGAAGTAATTCCAAACTGGAAGCATAAAACTAGATACATTGAAATAGGGCAGCAAGTAAAATATATTTTTCTTTTGTTTTTTACTCTCTTCATATAAAAGGAGTTGAGGGTACGCGTCATAAAAGATGAGTGCGTTCGCCGACTCCAAAAAATGAAAAAAATGATTTCTTTTCTCTTTGTTTAATGCTTCTGTTAAATCTCCTTTTAAATCGGTCATATTCCAGCCGCCATTTCGTGATACGAGATGAGCAAGAAAGGCCCAATGTATTTCGGGATACTTCTGAAAAAATTCAAAATAAGCTTTCGTTCGAGTAAGATTGTTTCGATTTTGAAGTCTTACTTTTTGTTTGATTTCATAAATAAGGGTTTGTTCGTGATGGGGAAGCAAATGAAAAGGTTGCTTCTCTTTTAAAGGTTTCGGTTTTAATTCATTTTGAAGTTCTTGTAATGCAGTTGGATTTATTCTTAGTTCTTTCCAATTTCGAATGATTTTCGATTCATAGTAATGCTTTTGATAGAAATTAGTGGCATAGTGCTGTAGTGCAAAAGGCGCATGTAGCATTTTATTCACAATACTCAAGTGATGACCTCCTCTTTCCTACTGTATGTAGCATGAGGACTTTATGATTAGAAATTAGTTGTTTACCTATGTAATCAGTTGTTATTAGACTTTTTTGTAACCTTTGAAAAAATGTGGTCGTTTTATCTTTGAATTATATTTAAGGGGTGCAAAAAATGAAGAAAAATAGAAAAGCGTTTTTTTTTGGAGTGATGATATGTAGTGCAATGATGTTGGTATCAGGATGCGGGTATTTCAACATTTCTCAACAAGAAAGGTTAACACCTATAGAAGATCCGTCCGCTAGTGAGCTAGTTAAGGAGGAAGTCTTTCAGTTTGATTATTCTTTGTTAGAGATTGATGATGAGGAATTGCTCTTTCTTTTTGATAGATTCAAGCAAACACGTGAAGTAGAGATGTTAGGGAATATTGAGCCTTTTGAAATGTTCCAATTGTATATGTACACGCAAGCAGGAGAAGATTACGAAACATTGTATTATTTTTATCCTGAAGGTTCATTGAATGTGTCGAAAGAACAATTTATAGAAGAAGGACGAAATGAAGTAACTACTCAGAATAATAGAGAATTTATGAAGAGATTTAATGAGGTAAGAGAAGTGATTATACGGACTAATGATGAATCTGCACAAATACATTTTACTTTAGAAGAGGAACGACGTGACTTCACATTCCAACTTAATCGTATTGGCGAAAGTTGGTTCGTAGTTCCGGTGCCATTGCAGTAGAATCAATAATTAGAACTTCTTTCTCAAATCAGACACGCTTAGTATTAATACAAGAAAATGTAAAAATAGTAAGATTGCACAATAGATTAAAATGGCTTTATCGTGTACTCTGTATAAGTACTTGTTGCAACAAGTACTTATACATTCAATTTACACGTGTAGAGATGAGGGACAAAAATGGCAATACCGAGTTATAACAGATCGACGATTGTTGCGCTACTGCTAGCTGGATCGTTTATTGCGATTTTAAATCAGACGCTTATGATTACTGCAATTCCTCCAATTATGCATGAAATGAACATAACAGCTAATAGTGCTCAATGGCTTACGACTGTTTTCATGCTAGTGAATGGGATTATGATTCCTATAAGTGCGTTTTTAATTGAACGATTTACGACGAGACAACTCTTTATTTCAGCAATGAGTATATTTGCATTTGGGACACTTGTTGCGGGGATTGCTCCTAACTTTGAAGTATTGTTAGTAGGACGAATGATTCAATCTGCAGGAGCAGGAGTCATGCTTCCTCTAATGACGACGGTCTTCTTAATGATATTTCCAATTAATAAGAGAGGAGCTGCAATGGGATTAATTGGTCTTGTTATATCCTTTGCACCAGCAATTGGGCCAGCATTATCCGGGTGGGTAACATCGAATTATTCATGGAGGCTATTATTCTTTATTATTTTGCCAATTGCAATCATAGACATCATTATCGCCTTTTTTGTTTTGAAAAATGTAACGGAAGTATCGAAACCGAAAATTGATGTGTTTTCTGTTATCTTGTCTTCATTTGGGTTTGGAGGACTTTTATATGGATTTACAGCAGCGGGTAATTTTGGATGGTTTAATCCAATAACGGTTACATCACTAGCAATAGGAGCCTTTGCTCTCCTTCTATTTATAACAAGGCAACTTAAAATGAAACATCCGATGCTTGAGTTTCGAGTGTTTACGTACTCCATTTTTCCATATGCTGTAGTGATCGGGATGGTTGCTTTTATGGGATTAATTGGAGTAGAAACGTTAGTTCCATTATATATGCAAAACATGAGAGAATTTACGGCATTTGAAGCGGGATTGGCTCTTTTGCCTGGAGCTTTGGTTAGTGGGATTATGTCCCCGATCATAGGTCGTTTGTTTGATAAAATTGGAGCACGTTTTTTAGTAATCATAGGACTTGCGATTATGACGGTCGCTTCATTTGCTTTTATAAATTTAGGTCCACATACATCGTTTGCCTTTTTAACTATCATGTATGCGATTAGAATGCTAGGGTTAGTAATGGTGTTGATGCCAATCCAAACCGCGGCTCTTAACCAGTTGCCAAAACGTTTAATTCCACACGGGGCGGCTATGGATAATACGATGAGAATGATTGCAGCATCAGTTGGTACGGCAATCCTAGTTTCTGTCATGACGACAACAACGATGTCTGCAGAAAGCAGGCCTGACATCGCTTATCCAGATATTCACGGCGCGAATATCGCTTTTATTGTTGTAGCTGCGTTATCGCTGTTGGCTCTAATAGCTGCGTTTTTTGTTAAATACGGAAAGCAACATCAGACTAACCATCAAGATAGCGGAGATCGACTCGAAAAAGTGAGCAGCCATTAACTAATACATTTTACAGAATCCTCACTACTCGTAGTTAGTGGGGATTTTTTTATTTAATTGGGGGGTTTGATTTTGAGAGTGGGACTAGTGCGTCATTTTAAAGTAGAACGAGGATATCCTAATAAATGGGTTACATCTGAAGAATTAATGAAATGGGCTAGTGAATATGATGAGTCGGATGTGATAGAGGGGGAAATAAATTTAGGTAATATCGATTGGCAACGTTGTTACTCAAGCGATTTAAGAAGAGCTATGAAAACGGCAACCAAAGCCTATTCAGATAAGATTATTTACTTAAAGGAGTTACGGGAAATTACTTTGTCCCCTGTCATGCGATGGGATATAAAACTTCCTGTATTCATTCACCTTGTATTGATTAGAATCGCTTGGTTGCTCGGTCATGCATCTCAAGGTGACACAAAGGAAAATGTAATTCAACGTTTGGACGTACTTCTAGATAAAGTTGAACAATCGGATGAGAATGTCCTAATTATTGGACATGGTGGAATAATGATCTTCATGAGCAGAGAATTAAAGAAAAGAGGTTTTATTGGGCCTAAATTAAAGAGACCAGCAAATGGAAAGCTTTACGTATATGAAAGAATCTGATCTCTTTTATTTAGCAAACTTGCTTTTTGTGTTATGGTATAATCTGGAATCAAATATACAAAATGTGAGGCGTTATAAATGGATAAAGTTATTTTGTTTGATTTAGATGGGACATTGTTACCCATGGACACAAACCTGTTTGTTTCAAATTACATAAAAGAGTTAGCTCCAAGAGTTGGGCATATTATCGATCCAAATGAATTTACTAAAGCTCTATTGGCAGGTACAGAGGCAATGATTAAAAACGTTGAACCTGGAAAAACGAATGAACAAGTTTTTGAAGAAACTTTTTTAGCACTCACTTCGCTAAAAAGAGAACAAATCTGGCCAGCGTTAGATGAATTCTATGAAACGGTTTTCCCAACATTATCTCATCTGTCTAATCCGACACCTATGGCAAAGCAAGTGGTGGAAGAAGCAATCAAACAAGGGTTTAGGGTGGTAATTGCAACGAACCCATTGTTCCCTAAAGTTGCTATTCATCACCGGTTAAAGTGGGCAGGTTTAGAAGAAGTTACATTTGATTTAATTACTGTATATGAGGAAATTTCATTTACTAAACCAAATAAAGAATATTATCAAGATATATGCCATCGTTTAGATGTGAAACCAGATCAATGTGTTATGGTTGGAAACGATATACAAGAGGATATGGTGACAAGTACGATTGGAATGAAAACATTCTTAGTTGAAGGGAATGTCATTGACAGAGGAGAACCTGAATACCGAATAGATGACCGGGGAACTTTAACTGAACTGTATGAGAAAATAAAAAATAAAGAGGGGATATTCAATCTAGCTTGAGGAATATAGAGCGATTAGATACATGGGCGGTCTTCGTGTATCTAATCGCTCTTTGTGCTTACCGTACTTACATCAAACAAAAGGAAATTATAAAAAAATAAAAATTTACCTAGTTAAACTTTTAAAAATCACGTAAAATAGGAAATGTATGTAAGCGCTTTAGTTGATTTCGAGAGCTAAAGGAGGTTGGAAAAATAGTATAAAATAAACTTAGCAAGCATTAACTCTTAAAGTACAGCAATAACAGACCATCTTAGAATACGAGACTTCATGTAAGGAAGATAACTATTCAGTAAAGAAGGTGTTTTGAATGAAAAATAGAGGCGTTGTATATGTTGAACCTGGAAAAGTAGAAGTTAGAGATATTGGGTATCCAGATTTAGTATTAAGAGATGGCCCGGGAGTCAATCCATTAAACGTTGGACGAAAGTGTAATCATGGTGTCATTGTAAAAGTGGTTACTACTAATATATGTGGTAGTGATCAGCATATGGTTAGAGGACGTACGACAGCACCAAGTGGCTTAGTTTTAGGTCATGAAATTACAGGTGAAGTCGTTGAAGTAGGGAGCGATGTTGAGTTTATAAAAGCGGGAGATCTCGTTTCTGTCCCATTTAACATTGCTTGTGGAAGGTGCAGAAGCTGTAAGGAACAAGATACTCATATTTGTGAGAATGTGAATCCAGACCGACCAGGATCAGCATATGGATATGTAGATATGGGAGGATGGGTTGGTGGACAATCAGAGTATGTTATGGTCCCCTATGCTGACTTTCAATTATTGAAGTTCCCAAACAAAGACCAAGCACTGGAAAAAATACTAGATTTAACAATGCTTTCGGATATTTTTCCGACAGGGTATCACGGTGCAGTTAGTGCAGGTGTAAAGCCAGGTTCAACAGTTTATGTTGCTGGAGCAGGTCCTGTGGGGCTTGCAGCTGCTCATTCAGCCCAATTACTAGGTGCATCTGTTGTGATTGTTGGAGATTTAAATAGTGAACGATTGGCTCAAGCAAAAAGCTTTGGATGTGAAGTAGTTAATTTAAGACAACATCCGAACTTAGGTGAGCAAATTGAACAAATTCTAGGCGTACCAGAAGTGGATTGCGCCATTGATTGTGTAGGTTTTGAAGCACATGGTCACGGAGCATCAGCGGGAGAAGCACCAGCAACGGTGTTAAATTCTATTATGGATGTAACGAGAGCTGGGGGACGCCTGGGTATTCCAGGTCTGTATGTAACTGGTGATCCTGGTGCAGTCGATGAAGATGCTAAGCACGGGACATTAAAAGTAAGACTTGGCTTGGGCTGGGCCAAAGCTCATACATTTGTAACAGGTCAGACACCCGTTATGCAATATCATCGAGATTTGATGATGTCCATTTTAAGTGGAAGAGCTCAAATTGCAAAAGCCGTTAATGCAACATTAATTACAATAGATCAAGCACCTTCTGCTTATGCTGAATTCGATCAAGGGGCATCTAAAAAATTCGTAATAGACCCACATGGATTTGTAAAGAAATAAAAAAGAAGTTAAGCGGATAGTCAATGACTATCCGCTTAATTTAGTAATCCATCCATTTTCTTAGAAAGTTTTTTCTATCACGCGAATCATATTAAAAAGCATGTCATTTACAGGTGTTGATATGCGATGCTTTTTGCCAAGTTTACAGACAGTTCCAGCTAAATACTCAACCTCCGTTTTTCTACGTGCTTCAACATCTTGAAGCATGGACGTTTTTCCTTCGGGAGAAAGATCTTCTTTTAAGATCTTGTCGAACTTTAAAAAGTCATCATCAGTTAACTGTACTCCCTCTTTTTGAGCTAATTCTATCACTTCTTTCATAGCTGAATACATAAAGTTATGGGCTTCAGGTATTTCTTGAAAAACTTTATATGGAGCTTTTAGAACAGCAGATGTTTGATTTATTCCAACGTTGATCATAAACTTCCACCACATAGTATGAAGCATATCTTCTGGAATTTCATAAGGGATACTCGCGCGATCAAAAAGTTGTTTAACCTCTATTACATTTGAAGACAAAGTTTCATTCTTATTTTCTCCAAAACATATTCTCCCGATATTAGTGAATGAAACAGATGTACCGCTACGTATCGCGTCAATGGCTACACACATAGCGGGGAGTATGGGGTTATTTGGGTATTTATGAGCGATAATTTCCTCACTAGTTATCCCATTCATTAAAGAGACGATAATTGTTTTAGGTCCAATATGCTGGGATAGTTCGTTTAGAGCTTGATCGAGTCCGTCATACTTAACAGCTATTAATACTAGGTCAGCTGGCTCTATTGGTGTCTCAGGGAGTATGTAGTGGAAATCGTAACGTTTTCCATTGATGGTGATCCCTTCATCTTTGTATTTCTTAATTCTTTCTTTATTTGCAACTACTTGTAAAATAGTCGGTTGCAACTCATATAATTTGCTGGCATAAGCAGCCCCGATTCCCCCAAGACCAATTAGTGAAACTTTATTTATCATTTCGTATCCTCCTGATATCATTCGAATTATTATTCAAACTTTTATTTCAAACTATACATTCTATAATCCTGCAATCTAGAATATTAATTGTTTTTAGATAATGTATGAATTATTAGAATATTTAAGTTTTGTTCAACATAGAAGAACGTAGGTGTTGTATGGTGATTAATGTTGAATTAAGATTGATTCAAATTATTACTTCTAGTCACATAAAACAAATTAATGAGAACGGGAGAGGTGTAAAATGGCAAAATATACGATTGTAGATAAAGAGACTTGTATTGCCTGTGGAGCTTGCGGGGCAACAGCACCTGATATTTACGATTATGATGATGAAGGGATTGCTTTTGTTTTGCTTGATGACAATGAAGGGATAAAGGAAGTACCAGAAGATTTGCTTGAAGATATGGTAGATGCACATGAAGGTTGTCCTACGGAATCGATCATAGTCGCGGACGAACCATTTAATAGGGAAACTGTAAAATATGAAGCTTAAACTATTAAAGCGCTTCTATATAATGGTAAACACTAATGGAGAGGAGAGGAGAAAATGAAAGATCAGTTGTCATGGAAAGTAGGGGGGCAGCAAGGAGAGGGGATTGAAAGTACAGGTGAGATTTTTGCCACTACGTTAAATAGACTAGGGTATTATTTATATGGTTATCGTCATTTTTCTTCTCGAATCAAAGGTGGTCATACAAACAATAAAATTCGAGTGAGTACACAACCACTAAATTCAATATCGGATGATTTAGATATCCTTGTAGCGTTTGATCAAGAAACGATTGATGTGAACGCTCACGAGTTAAATACAGATGGAATGATTATCGCTGATGCGAAATTTTCACCAACCCTACCAGAAGGCTGCAAAGCGACACTGTGTATTGTTCCTTTCACTGAAATTGCGACAGACTTAGGCACATCGCTTATGAAAAACATGGTAGCAGTTGGAGCAACATGCGCTATTCTAAACTTAGATCCAGAAACATTTAGACTAGTTGTAGAAGATATTTTTATGAAAAAAGGCGAAACAGTCGTTGAAAAAAATATGAAAGCGATTAGTGCTGGAGCTGAATACGCAAAAAAAGAAATCGGTACAAACATGCCTGGTCTCCAATTGAACAAAGCAGATGGGAAACGAAGAATGTTCATGATTGGAAATGATGCAATTGGCATGGGCGCTGTAGCGGCTGGTAGTCGTTTTATGGCGGCTTATCCCATTACACCAGCTTCAGAAATTATGGAGTATATGATTGAGAAACTCCCAGAACTAGGTGGTGCAGTCATTCAAACAGAAGATGAGATAGCAGCTTGCACAATGGCAATAGGAGCAAATTATGCAGGAGTCCGCTCATTTACAGCATCTGCTGGTCCAGGATTATCCCTAATGGCAGAAGCCATTGGTTTATCTGGCATGACTGAAACACCTCTTGTTGTGATTGATACACAACGAGGAGGACCTAGTACCGGACTTCCTACAAAGCAAGAGCAGTCGGATATTATGGCGATGATTTATAGCACTCATGGTGATATTCCAAAAATTGTGATGGCGCCTAGTACTGTCGAAGAAGCTTTCTATGATACTGTCGAAGCTTTTAATCTAGCAGAAGAGTATCAATGTCCTGTTATTCTTATGACAGATCTAGCATTATCTTTAGGTAAACAGACCGTGGAACCACTTGATTTTTCGAAGGTGGAAGTTCGCCGCGGGACATTTGATCCTAATTCTCCATTACCAGATCGGGTTGATGGTGCTTATTATAAGCGATATGAACTAACAGAAAATGGTATCTCAAGTAGAGTGATACCGGGGATGAAAAATGGGATTCATCATGTAACTGGTGTAGAGCATGATGAAACGGGAAAACCATCAGAAAGTCCACAAAATCGTAAGGATCAAATGGATAAACGGATGCGTAAGCTTGCGCAATTGCCTACTACTTTCTCTAACCCGATTCATATCAACCAACAGTATGATGAGGCAGATTTGTTGATCGTTGGCATTAATTCTACTCGTGGAACAATAGAGGAAGCAATACAGAGACTTGAGTTAGAAGGGATCAAAGTAAATCATGTACAAGTTCGTTTGTTGCATCCATTCCCTTCTGAGTCACTAAAGCCTCTTATCCATCAAGCAAAGAAAGTTGTTGTGATTGAAAATAACGCTACCGCTCAGTTAGCGAATATCGTAAGGATGAATGTGGGTGGGGTTGAGGTCGAAAGCATACTTAAATATGATGGGAATCCTTTCTTACCGAAGGAGATACATGAACAATGCTCTTTATTAATTCAGAAAAGCAAGGAGTTGGCTTAAATGGCAACTTTTAAGGATTTCCGGAATAAAGTCAAGCCTAATTGGTGTCCAGGATGTGGTGATTTCTCTGTTCAAGCAGCTATTCAGAGAGCAGCTGCAAATGTTGGAATCGAACCAGATGATTTAGCTGTAGTCTCAGGGATTGGATGTTCGGGACGAATATCAGGTTATATTAATTCTTATGGTCTGCATGGAATACATGGAAGAGCCTTGCCGATTGCACAAGGTGTAAAAATGGCAAATAAAGACCTAACTGTTATTGCATCTGGTGGAGATGGTGATGGTTTTGCTATAGGAATGGGTCATACCATTCATGCAATTAGAAGGAATATAGATGTGACGTACATTGTAATGGATAATCAAATCTATGGATTAACCAAAGGACAAACTTCGCCTCGAAGTGAAATCGGGTTCAAAACGAAAAGTACTCCGAATGGTTCTATTGAATCTTCCTTAAATATTATGGAAATGGCTTTAACAGCAGGTGCAACGTTTGTTGCCCAAAGCTTTTCAAGCGATTTAAAGGAATTAACGGCTTTGATTGAAAAAGGTATTCAACACAAAGGTTTTTCTCTTATTAATGTGTTTAGTCCATGTGTTACTTTCAATAAAGTAAATACGTATGAATGGTTTAAGACGAACATTACGAAGCTAGCGGATGTCACCGATTATAATGAAGAAAACCGGTTGCTAGCAATGCAAACGTTAATGGAACATAACGGGCTCGTTACAGGATTAATTTACCACAATAAGAAACAACCATCTTATCAAGAGATGCTCCCAAACTATTCAAATGAACCACTTGCACATCAAGATCTACAGTTAAAAGAGGAGCAATTTAATAAGATGGTGTCACAATTTATGTAATGTTATCTTGTGAAAAATCATAATAGGTCGGTTAAAAAAAGCACATGAATTTTGATATGTGCTTTTTTTTGAACAATTTCCTACATGTTTCTAGTAAGTTAAAGGGTTTAATAAATGAAGATAGAATATTATACAATATTCTAAAAGAGTTCTTTTATTTCAAAAAAAAAAATCATTTGTTGTTTATAGAAGAATTGCTTGGTTGTTCTGTTATAAAAAGAGAATTACAATTTAAGTAACAACATAATAGAATATTCAAAATAAATTAAGTTAAAATTTTATCCTAAAGAGGAGGGGCGTCTCAATATAGTCGAAAGCGGTTTATAAATGGGGATTGGACCAGGTAATTTTAATACATATTAATTGGGGGGTAATCATTTATGAAAAGGTTTACAAAAAAGTTCTCGTTTGTTAGTGTCATGTTTTTGCTATTATTATTGATTTCAGCTTGTGGTTCTAGTGACAGTAGCAGTAGTCCGGTGGAAAACGATGGAGATAACAATACCGATGAGCAAGAAGAAACAACGGCTCCTTCTGCTGATGCGATCACATTTAGCATGGGTCATATGAACTCAACAGAACACGTTCAAGATTCCATGGCCATGAGACCATTTAGTGAAGAAGTAGCAGAAGCAACAGATGGCCGTATTAATTTTCAAATTTATCCTGGTGGAGCGTTAGGATCACCAGCAGAAACTTATGACAATATTGTAACCGGTATCATGGACTCTGGTTGGGGACTACAAGGCTACAATGCAGGAAAGTTTGAAGTGCATTCTGTGATGTTATTGCCGTTTTTAGCTGATGGAAATGGTGAGAAATTAAGTGTCATTGCACAAAAACTATATGATCAATTCCCAGAGATTCAAGCTGAATATGATGATGTTAAGTTAATGTGGGTACATGCAGCTGATCCATATGCAATCGTAACTTCTGGAAAGCAAGTAACTAGCTTAGAAGACTTACGTGGATTACGTTTAAGAACTCCATCAGTCGAAGGTGGAAAGATGATTGAATCGTGGGGAGCAACTCCGGTATCAATGCCTGCTCCTGAAATTTATGATTCATTGCAACGTGGTGTCATCGATGGGGGAATTCTTCCTATAGCAGCATTAAAAGATTTTAACTTATTTGATGTAGTTGATTATGTAACAATTGGTAACTTCAGTACTGGTTTATTCTACACTGCTATGAATAAGAACAGTTGGGATCGTATCCCTGCTGATGATCAAACGATTATTGCAGATATGATTGGTGAACCAATGGCTCGTACTGCTGGAGAAGCGTTTGACTTCCAAGAGGAGCAAGCTAGACAGAAAGCAGAGGAAGAAGGAATTGAATTCTTAGAGCTAGATGAGGCAGAACTTGAAAGATTTAAAGAAGCAGCACAAATTGTAACAGAAGAGTGGCTTGCTAATATGGAGTCAAAAGGAATTGACGGCCAAGCGATTCTAGATGAAGCTTTAAGATTAATGCAAGAAAACTAAGCAAGTTATTCATACTGAGGTGATTTTATGAGCTCGAACGCAAAGGAAGTTCAAAAGGAATTGTTAGGATCTGAGGATCCTAACAATTCCTCATCATCAGAACAGACTAGTAAATTGGGGAAATTTGTTCATTCTCTAAATAACGCTACACATCGAGTTTCGATGCTCGTCCTCTTTCTAATGATGTTTCTAACTACGGGAGATGTTATTGGGCGTTACTTTTTTTACAAACCAATAACAGGAACATACGAATTAACGGGATTGGCAATGGTCATTGTGATCTTTTTAAGTTTAGGTAGAACGCAATTGAAAAAGGAGCATATTTCCATTGACTTTTTAACGAGTAAGCTACCAGTCAAGATTCGTGAATCATTAAATGTTTTTACATCGACTATCATGCTAGCTTTATTAGGGATTACATCTTGGCAATTGTTTGCCTACGCGCAACGATTTGGTGTCCAAACAAGTGGTGATTTAGGTATTCCAATGAAGTATTTTGCGATAGTAGCTGCTATTGGGGTTTTGTTTTATGCTCTAACAATTATACTGAATATCTTGCAATCTATTAGTAAGGTGGTGCAAAAGAATGAGTCCTGAAATGATTGGTATGTTAGGAATAGCTTTATTATTGGTTCTTATTCTTTTGAATGTCTCTGTAGGACTTTCATTATTTCTAGTAGGGTTCCTAGGGGTGTCACTACTTACTGATTGGAGTGTTGGATTAGCTCAGTTAGGGACTGCTGCGTTTGGGACTGCTAATGCGTATAGCTTAAGCGTTATCCCATTGTTCATTTTAATGGGAATGTTCATGTCGAGCACCGGATTAGGGCAAGATCTATTTAAAGCTGTTGATAAATGGTTAGGTCATACTAGAGGTGGATTGGCGATTGCAACAATTGGAGCAAGCTCCATTTTTGCTGCTATTTCAGGTTCAACCAATGCAACAACGGCTACAATGGCTAGGATTGCCATTCCTGAGATGGACAAATATAAGTATCAACCGTCGATGTCTACTGCAGCTGTTGCAGCAGGGGGAACATTAGGTATATTAATCCCACCGAGTGTTATTTTGATTTTATATGGGGCATTAACTCAAGTTCCAATCGGACCTTTATTAATAGCAGGAATTGTTCCTGGTCTTCTATTAGCTGTAATCTATATGATTACCATTAATATTCAAGTTCGGTTAAAACCTGAGTTAGCACCTAGATCTCTAGAGTCATCAACATTCAAGGAGAAAATTCGTTCTTTATCTACGGTTTGGCCATTTCTAATCATCTTTATGGTCAGTATTGGTGGAATTTATTTTGGAGTTTTCACTCCGACAGAAGCTGGTGGAATTGGAGCAATTGGAGCGTTTTTAGTTACTCTAATTACAAAAAAACTAACATGGGAGAAGTTGAAAACTTCTTTAGATGATACGATTCGTTTATCAGTTATGATCTTTTTAATCTTAATTGGAGCTAGCATTTTTGGTCGCTTTTTAGCACTAAGTCAAATTCCAATGAAATTAACATCCATGGTTGGTTCAGCAGATGTTTCTCCATATGTGATTTTATTATTAATTTTGTTAGTGTATTTAATTCTAGGAATGTTTATGGAAGGGATAGCGATTATGGTACTAACACTTCCAATCGTTTATCCAATGATTACTCAGCTTGGTTTTGATGGGCTTTGGTTTGGGATTATCATGGTAATGGTATTAAATATTGGTGTCTTAACGCCGCCGCTTGGCTTAAGTGTTTATATCATAAGTGGAGTAGTGAAGGATGTACCAATAACCAAAATTTTTAGAGGTGTGACACCGATGGTTCTTGTAATGGTTGCCTTTACCATTCTCCTAATCATCTTTCCTGAAATCGTGACCTTCTTGCCTGAAATATCACGATCCTGACGCTCGTAGCAAGAGACCTCCTTTATTATATAATTACCTAATTTTATCTAGGTTTATATAAATGGAGGTTTTTTTATTTGAAATAAAAATCGCCAGGTGATTAAATTAAATGTACGTATTGTAAAAAGAAATTGGAGAGAAAAAAATGAGGGAACTAAATTTAGAACCGATTCAATCCGTGGAACGGGCTATTCATATATTAAATTGCTTTAGTTATGAGAAGCCAGAACTAACAATTGAAGATATCATGATTAAAACAAAGCTTGCCAAAACAACGACATACCGACTTCTTTGGACACTAGAGCGCAACTATTTAATACAGTACAATCAGACAACCAACCGGTATCGATTAGGCACAGGCTTACTAGAATATAGCGGCATTGTCTTTGACAACCTCGATATTCGAAGGGAAGCAGAGCCTTACTTGCTAGCATTATACGAAGAGACCGAACACTCCGTTATTTTAGCTCAACCTCAAGCTGAAACGATTCAATATTTAGTTCGATATGATAGCGAAGATGGATTGCAGCCTAATAATTATGCAGGAAGGAAACGTATATTACACAACGGAGCATTTGGCATTGTGTTGTTAGCTCAAATGGACAAGAATTTTGTAGAAAAGCTTTTGGAAGACTATCCTCTTGAATCACGTACTCCAAAAACATTGACAGATCCAACGTTATTCTTTGAAAGACTTCAAGACATAAGGGAACGTGGTTACTATGTAGACGTGGATGAAACGTTCATTGGATATACGGCGATTTCCGCACCTATTTTTAATGGAAGCAACCAAGTTATTGCTTCTGTTGGGATTTCTGGTCCGAGTTTCAAAATGGAAGGTGAAAGAAGAGAACAATTAATTTCTACAATTAAAAAAGCAGCTTATTCGATATCTTTACAAATGGGTCAGATAAAATTGAAGTAAATGAATTGTTCAATCGTGAACTTTCTGAAATAACCTATTATATAGATAGAGATCGATTTTTTGTAATTTACCTCCCCTTGATAAAACAAGGGTTTTTTTGCGTCGCAACACTTTATTAGAAAATTCATTTAATATTGACATAGAAGATTAAATTGGATATATTTAACCTATGAATTCATTATAGAAATCGTTAGTTCACAATGCGGATTGTAAGCGCTTAATTACGATACCTTTAAAGGAGGAAGTTTCAATGATTAAAAGAGAACTAGATGAGAAACTTATTCAGCAGTTAAAGGAAAAAATGAAAGAAGGATTGTTACCACAGTGGGTCATAACAGATCCGGATATTTATGAACTTGAAAAAGAAAAGGTATTTGGTAAAACATGGCAATTTTTAGCTCATGAGACGGAATTTAAAGAAGTAGGAAGCTATGTTACTAGATGGATGGTTAATGACCCTATTTTATTAGTGAAAGATAGTAAGGGTGAAATTAAAGCGTATCTAAATTCCTGTACTCATCGAGGAACCCAATTATGTACAGCAGATCGCGGTAAAAAGAAAACGTTTACTTGTCCGTATCATGGATGGAGTTATAATTTAGATGGAAATTTAGTCGGCATTGTTGCTGGAAATAAAGTGTATGGGGAAGAAATGTGTAAAGATGAATGGGGCCTTCGTAAGGTTCCAAGATTAGAAAGTTATCGTGGGATGATTTTTGGTTGCTTGGACCCTGAAGCAGAATCATTAGAAGACTATTTAGGTGAAATGAAATGGTATTTTGATATGATGCTAGGTCGAGGAGACGGTGGAATGGAAGTGATTGGTCTTCCGCAACGCTGGGTAGCAAAAGCGAACTGGAAATCAACAGCTGAGAATTTTGCTGCAGATCCATATCATGTTCAAACAACTCACCGTTCAACAGTTGAGATGGGAATTAGCCCAGAGGATCCACTTTATGCAGGGTATGGACACCAAGTTGTTATGAAAAATGCACATGGAATTAACGTTATTACATCCAAAACTGGCCGTTCTCGTGCTGAATTTCAAGGTATGCCGAAAGAAATGTGGCCAATGTTTCAAAGGAACTTAACACCTGAGCAAGCAGATATATTGGAACGAGTTACTGTTTTTGTTGGTGGAGTTTATCCGAACCTATCATTTGTAAGTCCGATCCATGGCACAGAGGGACACTTGCATAATTATCTTAACTTTAGAGTGTGGAGACCCCTTGGCCCAGATAAGGTAGAAGTTTGGTGTTGGTTTATGATTGATAAAGCTGCTCCAGAAGAATATAAAGCAGATGCCTATAGAGGCTATCTAGGTTCCTTTGGTCCAACAGGAACATTAGAACAAGACGATACGGAAACATGGGCCCGGATTGTTGAAGTAAGCGGAGCTTCTATGATGAGAGATAAGGAATTAAATTATAATAACGTAAGCAATTATTTAATGGGATTCAGTCATGTTGAGGAAGACGAGTCGTTCCCAGGACCAGGAACCGCCTATCCGACTACCTATATTGATGCGTTATCTCGTAGAATGCATGAACACTGGTTAGATTTACTTACAGCAGAGACTTCTGCAAAGGAGGAAGCGAAATGAGTAATGAAGTGAAAGCTCAAGTTTCTCTTGAAGTAAAAGATCAAATCACGAATCTTCTTTACCAGGAAGCCTATTATCTAGACAATCGAATGTATAAAGAATGGCTCGAACTACTATCTGATGATCTAGAATATAAAATGCCATTACGTGAAACGGTTGAAGGAGTAAATATCGATAACATTTCCGTTGATTCTGCTTTTTATGAAGAAACGAAGGCGTCCCTTAGAACTAGGGTAAACAGGCTTTATACAAAATCAGCCTGGGTTGAAAATCCTGCTACACGTCAACGTCATTTCATCTCAAACATTGTTGTAGAAGCTGGTGACAATCCAGATGAATTCAAAGTTCGGAGTTATTTCCTTTACAAAAGAAGTAGAGGTTCTACTATTGACTTAGAAGAAATGTTTGGTCAAAGAAATGATATAGTAAAGAAGATAGATGGAGACTGGAAAGTATGCTCTCGTACAATCATTCCAGACCAAGCCGTCATTACTACGATGAATATGAGTATGTTTTTGTGAAAAATTCTATCATTTTGTTGCATCTATCAGAACGTCACTCTTTATGGAAGGTGTAGAAAAAGATACACTTGATGTAAGCGTTTGCTAGGGTGGAGTATACCTTATTACATCTTTTTTAAGGAGTGGCTTACATGCAAAACTATGAACTATTAAACAAGAGTTATATTAACGGCCAATGGGTAGATGGAGGAAGTGAACGTTCATATGATATTACGAATCCATATGATGGCTCCCTTATCACTTCAGTTAAATTAGCTACATCGAACCAACTCGCAGAAGCATTTGAAGTCGCAAAAGTGGCTCAGAAACAATGGGCTAAAAGCACAGTGGAAGAGCGTAGAGAAGTGCTACATAGAGCGGCTGAGTATTTAAAAGAAAATAGAGATGAAATTGTTAGCGTCATTGGCCGTGAAACAGGTGGGAGTGTCTTGAAGGCGAATGTGGAACTACATCTAACACTTGAGTTTCTAGAAGAAGCACTTAAGTATGCGGATGAAGTAAATCAAGTTCGAGAAGTTCCAGGCCATGTGGAAGGAAAGTTGAATCACATTCACCGTGTTCCATTAGGCGTGATTGCGTCAATCTCACCATTTAATTTCCCTATGAATCTATCGATGAGAACGATCGCTCCTGCGATTGCACTAGGAAATAGTGTCGTTCACAAGCCAGATATCCAAGTAGGGTTGAGTGGTGGTGCCATTATTGCTAAGGCGTTTGAAGAAGCAGGACTGCCTAGTGGCGTGCTGAACGTCATTCAAACAGATGTGGATGAAATTGGCGATGAAATGCTAGAAAACCCGAACTATCAACTCGTAAGTTTTACAGGTTCAACAGCTGTTGGTCGTAAAATTGGAGAAATTGCTGGACGTAACTTAAAGCGCGTGGCACTTGAACTTGGTGGAAACAGCCCATTAATCGTCTTGTCGGATGCCGATGTCGATCGTGCGGTAGAAGCTGCGATCTTCGGGAAATTCATTCACCAAGGTCAGATTTGTATGATTATTAATCGTATCATTGTGCATCAAGATAAACATGATGAATTCGTGCAAAAATTTGCCGAAAAAGCAGCGGCTCTCCCTTACGGAGATACAAGTGATCCGAAAACGGTTATTGGGCCTTTAGTAAATGATAGACAAATGGAAAAAGCACTTCAGTTTATCGATCAAGCTAAACGTGAAGGAGCAACAGTTGCCCTAGAAGGACAGCGTATTGGAAATGTGTTAACGCCATTTGTGTTCACGGATGTAGATAATTCTAGCAAGCTAGCGCAAAGTGAATTGTTCGCCCCAATTGCGACCATTATAAAAGCAGAGTCAGATGAGCAAGCGATTGAGTTTGCGAATGATACAGAGCACGGTTTAAGTTCAGCGATCTTTACAAGTGACTTAGAGCGTGGGGAAGAGCTTGCATTGCAAGTCGATGCCGGTATGACTCATATAAACGACCAAACGGTCAATGACGCTCCTCATATTCCATTTGGAGGGAACAAAGCAAGTGGATTAGGACGCTTCGGTAACCCGTGGGTGGTGGAAGAGTTTACAACAATGAAGTGGGTATCAGTTCAGACGAAGTATCGCCAGTTTGCGTTTTAAAATAAAATATAGGTCTGCTCTTTCGGTAAAGAAAGGGCAGACCTTTTATTTTACGCTCTTAATTTCTCTGGCTCAGCTTGAAAGACATATTGATTACGACCTGCATTAAATCCGAAAACTCCCATTGCAATAATCATTCCAAAAATTAAAATAAATGCTGGAATCCAAGAATGGAACAGGTCAAAGAAAAGACCGATTAATAATGGGCCCATTGCCGCAATTAAATAGCCTGCTGATTGAGCCATTCCAGAGAGATTAGAGGCATCATACGCATTTTGAGACCTTAGTCCAAATAAGCTTAATGAAAGGCTTATACCTGCTCCTTGTGCGAGTCCTAATAAGGACATGTAAAGGGACATGACTCCAACGGAACCCCCAAAATAGATTCCGGAGAACCCAATAAGGTAAAGGAGCGCTATGGATAAAGCAATACCCCGTTGATTTGCAAGGCGTCCTGCTAAGATAGGGACAAGTAAAGTAGCTGGAAGTCCTACGATTTGTGTTAAAGTTAACAACCAACCTGCAGTAGGAATATCGATGCCGCGACTAACGAGGATCTCAGGAATCCAAGCAATAATGCAATAGAAAATACATGACTGAAACCCCATAAATAAAGTGACTTGCCATGCCAATTTTGACGTCCAAATTGAACTTTTAGAATGATTACTAATAGCTGTTGGCCTTTTTTGGTTTCTGGTTTGAGGAAGCCAAGCTAGCACGGCCATTCCAGACAAGACCGCCCAAATAGCTAAGGATTGCTGCCATCCAAGGTTGAGACCTTGAGCTAATGGGATGCTTACCCCAGATGCGAACGCTGCCATAAGAGCCATTGATGCTGAATAAATTCCGGTCATGACTCCCATTTTCTCAGGATATCTACCTTTAACAATTCCAGGGATTAAGACATTGCAAATCGCAATACCTAAGCCAAGCATGGCTGTTCCAAAGAACAAAGCAGAGACCATTCCTGTTGAACGGAGAAGGATCCCACTTGTTAAAATTATTAGTGCAATTAAGACTGTAGTTTCGTTACCATATTTTCTCCCAATTCTAGGAGCAAGTGTTGAAAAGACGCCAAAGGCGAGTAAGGGCAAAGTCGTAAGTAAGCCGATTACACTGTTCGATAAGTTGGTATCTATTCGAATGATACTAATTAATGGTCCAACCGCGGTGATAGACGACCGTAAATTAAAAGCAACAAGAATAATTCCAATGAGAAATAATATAGCTTGAAAAGAGAGCAATCTTCGTTTACTCATATACACCTCTTTCTAAGGGAAACCTCTATCAACTTAATATATAGAATGTGTTAATTGTAACACTGTCATGACTGAATATGTAAGTTTACTATTTTGCGAGTTCTTACTTGATAACTTCGTTTGTACTGTCTGAAATTTTAGTTGCAGCCACTTTTACTAATTTTATCAGAACCTCGGCTTTTAGCTGACTGATTCTAGTCGTTGGTCCTGCTATACTAACAGAAGCTACAACACGTCCCCTAGAGTAGATAGGGGCTGCAATTGAAGTGACGCCATGGTGTAGCTCTTCGTTACTAACCGCGTAACCTTGATATCGGATATTAGCCAGGGTTTTAATAAATTCATTTGGTGAAGTGATTGTTTTGGCTGTATATGCTTCTAAACCTTTTTCGATAACTGCTTGAATCTCACGGTCAGGTTGATAGGCAAGGATTGCTTGCCCTGAACTTGTGCAGTGAACAGGATTTTGTCTCCCCGCATGAGAAAGTAAGTGTACAGGGTGAAGGCTATCAACTTTATATAAATAAACAACTTTGTTATCTTTTAGAATGGAAATGTGTGCGGTTTCTCCTGTCTTTTTTGTTAATTCCTCTAAAATGGGGATAGAGTATTGTGACAGTCGGTATCTTTTTAAAAAAATGTTTCCCATGGATAGTATAGAAGAAGCAGGGCGGTAGGTTTTCATAATTGGTTCTTTTACTAGTAAACCTGAGTGAAGCAATGTGTTTGTTAAGCGATGAGCAGTACTATGAGCAATTTGAAGCTTGTCAGCAATCTCACTTAAATTTAATTCAGGCTCTTCAATTGTAAATAAGTTTAATAGTCTTAAAGCATTGCGCATGGATGAATAAGATTCGTTATTTATCGCTGGATACCTCATAGGTTTCTCCCTTCCAAATAAAAATTATAGATCAATATATCCAAGCTTTTCCGAGATGTCTTTTCCTGCTTTCACAACTTCCTTTACATAGTAAGGAAAAAGAGGTTCATTCATTCTGTGACTCGGTCCTACAATACTTACAGCTGCTATAACGTCCCCAGAATAGTCCCTTACAGGTGCAGCTATGCTGACAACCTCATCATGAAGTTCATTAATACAAATTGAATAGCCATTTTGACGAATGATTTCTAAATCTTTCATTAATTGATTTTGATCCGTAATACTATTAGGGCCACACTTTGGAAGTCCATTTTTAACCACGCTTGTAACAACCCAATCAGGTTGATAAGCAAGTAGTACCTTACCAGAGCTCGTGCAAGTGGCTGGATTATTTTTCCCAATGTAGGATAATAACTGTACAGGCTGGTTGCATTCTACTTTGTGTAGATAGGTAATACTTGCATCTTCAAGCACGGCGATATGTGCTGTTTCTTCAACTTTGTTGACTAAAGAATGTAAAGTTAATTTGGCTTCTCGGTAAATTTCTAAGTGAGATGTAACAACACCACTTAGGCAAAGGACCGAAATACCAAGTTGATATTTTGATCCATTTTTCTCCAAGAAACCTTCAAGAACAAGTTCCTTTACTAATCGACTTACTGTACTTTTGTTTAATGATAGAGCATTGGCCATTTCTGTTACGCCCCAAGTAGGTTTTTCATTGGTGAATAAATGTAGGATGTTAAGGCCGTTTGAAACTGATTTTAGGATACTTTGAAACTCCATACAGAAAAACCTCCACCAAAAAAGTTAAATGTTTCATATAAAAGAAATGCAATCTTTTATTCTGAACATTCTCATATTACCATTTTAATTGAGAGTGGTAAGCGTTTACAATATAAATATTTAAAGGAGCGCAAATAAAATGAAAACACAAGTTGGAATTATTGGTGCAGGTCCTGCTGGTTTAATGCTTTCTCATCTGTTGCATCTTGAAGGAATTGAATCTGTTATTCTTGAAAACCGTTCTAGAGAAGAAATAGAAGGAACGATTCGTGCTGGAGTACTTGAGCAAGGAACGGTAGATCTTTTAAATGCAACAGGTGTTGGTGAACGAATGATGCGAGAAGGTCATGCTCATCATGGGATTGAACTTCAATATAATGGTACGAGACACCGTGTAAATATGCATGAGTTAACAGAAGGTAAAAGTGTCATGGTATACCCGCAACATGAGGTCATTAAAGACTTAGTAGCAGAACGTCTATCATCAGGAGGTAAAATTTATTTTAGCGTTAGTGATGTAACGTTACATGATATTGAAACCGATTCACCGAAAATTCGTTTTAAGCATGATGGTGGGGAGGAAGAATTAATCTGCGACTTCATAGGTGGATGTGATGGCTTCCATGGTCCAAGTCGTAAAATGATTCCTAACCGTACAGAAAATCAAAAGATTTATCCATTTGGTTGGCTTGGAATATTAGCTAAAACACCTATTGCGAACCCTGAGTTAATTTATGCAAACCATGAAAGAGGATTTGCCTTAATTAGTCAGCGTACTCCTGAAATACAACGTCACTATATTCAAGTTGATCCAAGTGATGATATCGCAAATTGGTCTGATGACCGTATTTGGACGGAATTAAAAGCAAGAGTAGAAACAGATGGTTGGACTTTACCAGACGGTCCAATTATCCAAAAGAATATTGTTTCTATGAGAAGCTTTGTTTGTGAGCCAATGCAGCATGGTCGATTATTTATTGCAGGTGATGCAGCGCATATCGTTCCTCCAACGGGAGCAAAAGGGTTAAATTTAGCTATGTCTGATGTTCAAGTACTGAGTCGCGGCATTCAAACATTCTATAAAACTGGTAGCCAAGATTTATTATGCAGTTATTCAGAAATCTCTCTTCGGCGCATTTGGAAAGCTCAACGTTTCTCTTGGTGGATGACTACGATGCTACATCGCGACTTCAGCCACAGTTCTTTTGAAAGAGGAATCCAAATTAGTGAGTTAGACTATGTAACATCTTCTCGTGCTGCATTAACAAGTTTATCTGAAAATTATGTCGGCCTTCCTTTGGAATGGGAAAGCGTGAAGACATTACAGGTATAAGTATGTAAAGGCTACCATTTTGCTAAATGGTAGCCTACTGAATTATTTAATACCTAAAAGTGAGTTAGCACCTTTGGCAAAATTGCTAGCTGGTGGCCAAGCGCAAAGGTCGAACGGGAAGTCCGAACCTGGAACAATCCGTTCTTCTCCAACAGATTTAGCTAAATATTCTAATGTATTAGGATTCCATAAAACCGTATCATACCAGAAATCTTTTAAGTATTCTGTTGGTTCTTTTTGTAGTGCATTTGAAACAAGAGGCCACATTTCATAGCCTTTGTTCATACGGCCAATTTGATAAGGAAGAAATCCGCCGCCGTGTGCTAAAAGAATACGAACATCGCTATATGTATCTAGCATACCACTTAATAGAAGATCTGTAGCTGAGATAGTCGTTTCCCAAGGTACACCAATCAAGTTTGGCATCATTCTTTGATTTAATCGTGGATCTTCACATAATAATGGGTGAATAAAGATAATTGCTTTTTGAGTATTTGCTTCTTCCCAGAACGGAGTGAAAGAAGGATCAGAAAGTAATTTGCCATTAAGTCCTGGTCCAATAATAGCTCCGCGTAAACCAGCATCCATTGCATCTCTTAAGTCACGAGCTGCAAGATCTGGATTATTAAGTGAAACAGTGGCTAATCCTGATAGCTGTTTGCTGTTGGACTGACACCATTTGGCAAGTGATTGATTGTAAACAGTTGCTAATTCACTCGTAATCTCTGAAGGGAAATCATATAAAAATAGTTGAGGAATTGGGGAAACGATCGCATGTGTCACACCAACTCTTTCCTTATCGGCTAAATAAAGTTCAGCATCAATAAATTCTTCTTTTAGTTCAAACGCCCACTTATCATTAATAGAAAGAAACTCTTCTTTATTAGGATTTTTCTTAATCCAACTAGCGTTTACTTTCTCTTTGTTGTCTTTAATCCAGTCCATTACTTCGTTAGGAATAAAATGAGTGTGAAAATCATGCATGAATGTCAGCTCCTTCATAATTTAATCGTAAATTGGATCGAAATTTCGACTTAGATAATGCTCAAAGTAAGACAAGCCTTTTTGAGCACTATCTAAAATGATCGATATCCTAATCTTTCAGATATCTGTTTTCCTGCTTCGACTACTTTTTTTGTATGAACCGGAATGGTACGTTCGTTTAGCCTTTGCATCGGGCCGACAATATTCACTGAAGCAATGACTTGGCCTGTATAGTCTCTCACTGGGGCTGCTATTGAAACAACACCTTCAAAGATTTCTTCGATACTAAGGGCATAGCCTTTCGTACGAACTTCTTTAAGCGCTTTCAATAATTGGGATCGATTAGTGATTGTATTGTTAGTGAATTGTTCAAACCCTCTCTCGACTGTTCGATCAACAAATTGCTCTTCGTTATATGCAAGCATAATCTTACCAGAGCTAGTTGCATAGGCTGGGTTTCGTTTTCCAATGTGTGTGAAGGCACGAACGTGATGTTTGCTTTCTACCTTGTGGAGATAAATAACATCTAATCCATCTAAGATCGCTAAATGTGATGTTTCACCGGTTTTCTCTACTAGCGAGTGTAATACAGGCATTGCTTCCTTATGAATTTCAAAGTTTGATGTACAAACACTTGCTAGAGAGAGAATGGATAGTCCTAGGCGATAGCGTTGATTATCTGGATTTTTTTCAACAAATCCTTCGCTTGCTAAGGTGGACATTAATCGACTTACGGTACTTTTTCCTAAATCTAAGTCTTTTGCTAGATCAGTAATTTTTAACTCAGATTCTTCCATAGAAAACCTTCGCAAAATTCGCAAGGCATTTTTTACGGAAGAAAGTGTATAGTCTTTCTTTTCAGTTGTCACATAAAAACCTCCTAACTTGTTGTTTATAGAGGAACACAGTTCTTTTATGGGAGTTCAACTTACTATATCATATTAAATGAGAAAAATGAATAATCAAAAAATTTTTTAAAAAAGTTTTTATTTGTTGCTCATAAAAGAACATCGGTCTTTTATAAGGTACAAATATTCATTATTCTATATACAAGAACAACATATAAACTTCAAATTATATACTGGAGGAATGAGATATGAGAACGGTTACTGCGACAGGAATTGATTGTAGGCATTTTATTAATGGACAATATAGGGATTCAGAAAACAATAAAACATTTATTAACACAAATCCGGCTAATGAAGAAGTGTTAGGTTCTGTTGCTGAAGGTGGAAAAGAAGAAATTAATTTAGCGGTAGCGGCAGCAAAGAGAGCACTTAACGGACGTTGGAAAACGATGCCTTTAACAGAGCGCTCAAAAATTTTGCGCAAAATTGGTGACTTAATTTTAGAAAGAAAAGATGAGCTTGCTCGTTTAGAATCTTTAGATACAGGAAAGCCAATCTGGTTATCAAGTACGATTGATATCCCGCGTGCAGCATATAACTTCCATTTCTTCGCGGATTATATGACGACAATGGGTACAGAAGCGTACCAGCATGATGATGTTGCTATTAACTATGCAGTTCGTAAACCAGTAGGGGTTGTTGGGTTAATCAATCCTTGGAATTTACCAATGCTTCTCTTAACTTGGAAGTTAGCTCCTTGTTTGGCTGCTGGAAATACAGCGGTTTTGAAACCAGCTGAGTGGACACCAATGACTGCAACCGTTCTAGCGGAGATTTGTAAAGAAGCCGGTGTTCCTGATGGTGTAGTAAATGTTGTTCACGGATTCGGTCCTGACTCAGCAGGTGCTGCATTAACAGAACACCCAGATGTAGATGCCATAACATTTACTGGGGAAACATCAACAGGTACGGCAATTATGAAAGCAGCAGCGAATTCGCTAAAAAAACTTTCTTATGAATTAGGTGGAAAGAACCCGAACATTATCTTTGCCGATTCAGATCTTGATGAAGTGCTAGAAACAACAATTAAATCAAGCTTCATTAATCAAGGGGAAGTTTGCTTATGTGGATCTAGAATTTATGTTGAGCGTGCTGCTTACGATGAATTCGTGGAGAAGTTTGTTGCGAAAACGAAAGAGCTTGTTGTTGGAGATCCATTTGATGAAAAAACAAAAATTGGGGCTATGATTGGCAAAGAGCACTATGAGCGTGTTCTTGGCTATCTGGAATTAGCTCGTGAAGAAGGCGGAACGATCCGCACGGGTGGTGGGCGTCCAGAAGGCTTTGAAAAAGGATACTACATTGAGCCAACGATCATTACGGATCTTGATCGCAACGCACGTTGTGTTCGTGAAGAGATCTTTGGACCAGTTGTAACGGTTATTCCATTTGATCTTGAAGATGAAGTCATTGCGCAAGTAAATGACTCTCACTACGGATTAAGTGCATCGATTTGGACGAACGACCTTCGTCGTGCACATCGTGTTGCAAACGAAGTAGAAGCTGGCATCATCTGGGTGAACACATGGTTCTTACGTGACTTACGTACACCGTTCGGCGGAATGAAGCAAAGTGGTATCGGTCGCGAAGGTGGTATGCACAGCTTCGAGTTTTATAGTGAATTGAAAAATATTTGTATTAAGCTTTAATTTTTATAAGGCGGTGGAGCTAGTAACACTAGATAGTTTCGTAGCTCCGTCCCCTTTCGTCTATATAAGGAGGGAAAACGATGAGTACAACAGAATCGTTTGCAAATCAACTTTTACAAGCAGAAAAGGACCGAGTGGGCACGGTTGCTTTAACAGACCAAGATACTTCATTTACAGTTCAAGATGCTTATGCAGTTCAATTAGAAATTATTAAACAAAAACTTGAACAAGGACAGACGATTGTAGGAAAGAAAATTGGCCTTACATCTGTGGCTATGCAAAAACTATTAGGTGTAGATGAGCCTGATTACGGTCATCTTTTAGACGGAATGGTTGTAGAAAATGGAACAGAGCTTGCTTTTGATAGAGTGATGCAACCAAAAGTAGAAGGGGAAGTTGCTTTTGTTCTGAAGAAAGACTTAAAAGGACCTAATGTGACAGCCCAAGATGTTATGCAAGCAACGGATTATCTTTTGCCATCTCTAGAAATTGTCGATAGTCGTGTAAAGGATTGGAAAATCAAGCTACCAGACACAATTGCTGATAATGCTTCTAGTAGCCACTATGTATTAGGCGGGAAGCCAGTAAGTGTAGATAAAGTAGATCTAGCGCAAATGGGAATGGTTTTGCTTAAAAATGGTGAGGTCGTTAACACGGGTGTAGGTGCTGCCGTCATGGGCCATCCAGCTAATTGTGTTGCGTGGCTAGCGAATAAGCTAAGTGAGTTTGATATTACATTAAAAGCAGGCGAAGTTATTTTATCAGGTGCTTTATCCGCTGCTGTAGATGCACAGCCAGGCGATTTATTTACAGCAAAAATTGCACATTTAGGTGAGGTTTCGGTTCGCTTTTCTTCAAAATAACGTTCGGAAGGAGATTCACATGGATAAAATTAAAGTAGCGATTATAGGGACAGGAAATATCGGTACAGATTTAATGTTGAAAATAGAGAGATCTAACACTCTTGAGCTGACGTCGCTTATCGGAATCGACCCACATTCTGATGGGGTAAAGCGTGCAAAAGAAAGAGGATATCAAACATTTACGAATGGCCTTCAAGAGTTCTTGGAAACTAATAGTGATTTAGCAGATATTTTCTTTGATGCGACCTCAGCAAAAGCTCATGTCCGTCATGCTAAGTTACTAGAAGAAGCAGGGAAACAAGTTCTCGATTTAACACCTGCTGCAAGAGGACCATTTGTCGTTCCACCAGTCAATTTAGGTACAAAATTAGATGTGCCGAATATTAACTTAATTACGTGTGGAGGCCAAGCAACAATTCCGATGGTGCATGCGGTTAACCGAGTGGCGCCAGTTGAATATGCTGAAATCGTTGCAACGATTTCAAGTGAAAGTGCAGGTCCTGGTACAAGAGCAAATATTGATGAATTTACTCAAACAACAAAGCGTGGAATTGAAGAGGTAGGAGGAGCGAAAAGAGGAAAAGCGATTATTATCTTAAACCCTGCAGAGCCTCCAATTCTAATGAGAGATACAGTTTACGCTGTTGTAGAACCTGGGAAGATGGATGAAGCTGCTATTACAAAATCAATCCAAGAAATGGCAGATAGTGTTCAATCATATGTACCAGGATATCGTTTAAGAACAGAGCCAATCTTTGATGGCAACCGTGTCACGATTTTCTTAGAAGTAGAGGGCGCGGGAGATTACCTACCTTCTTATTCTGGTAATTTAGATATTATGACTGCTACTGCAGTGAAGGTAGCAGAAGAACTTGCTAAAAACAAGCTGAATTCTGCAATCATCTAAAAAAGACGAACTTCTTATAGAAAGGGATGGATAGAATGAGCGAGAATAGAGATATCATACTTACTGAAGTGGCCTTGCGTGATGGAAGTCATGCAATTGGCCATCAATATACAGTAGAACAAGTAACAGAAGTGGCCCGTGCCTTAAATGATGCAGGTGTCCCGTACATTGAAGTAGCTCATGGAGACGGCTTAGCTGGATCTTCCGAACAGTATGGTCGTTCGTTAACGGATGAAATGAAATTAATAGAGGCAGCAGTATCGGTTTGTGACCAAACAAAGGTAGCGGTACTCCTCATTCCTGGAATCGGTACAATGAATGAGTTGAAGCAAGCTGCTTCACTTGGTGCGAAAATGGCTCGTGTTGCTACACATGTCACGGAAGCTGATGTTGCGCCACAACATATTAATCTAGCAAAAGAGCTAGGAATGGAAACAGTTGGGTTCCTTATGATGTCCCACATGGCTCCAGTGAATAAGCTTGTGGAACAAGCGAAGTTAATGGAAAGTTACGGAGCAGATACGGTTTACGTTGTAGATTCAGCTGGTGCACTACTTCCAAATGAAGTACGTGAACGGATTAGAGCGCTTCGTCAAAGTTTAACCATTAATATTGGATTCCACGGACATAACAACCTATCTCTTGCGATGGCTAATTCACTTGCTGCGATTGAAGAAGGCGCAACTAGAATTGATGGAAGTATTCGTTGCTTAGGTGCGGGTGCTGGGAATACTCAAACGGAAGTGCTCGTTGCCGTATTAGAGAGAATGGGACTTAAAAGTGGAGTAGATTTATATAAAATGATGGACTTGGCAGAAAATGTGGTTGCGCCAATTCTTCCTCAACCACAGGAGATTACGAGAGATAGTCTTGTTATGGGTTATGCGGGAGTGTACTCAAGCTTCTTACTTCACTCTCAAAGAGCAGCCAAACAATTCAATGTAGATTCTCGTGATATTTTAATTGAGCTAGGGAAGAGAAAAGTAGTTGGTGGTCAGGAAGATATGATTATTGACGTTGCAGCAGAAATTGCAAATAAGAAAAATAGTCTGAAAGTGTAGTGGGGGGATATTATGAGTAACATGTCGAATAAAGAGATAGCTAAATTCTTATTAGATGCTGAATTACAAAGAAAAGAAGTGACTAAAATTACTTTGGAGAAAGCTCCTAACTTAACAGTAGAAGATGCATATACTATTCAAGAAGAGTTAGTGAAACTAAAGCTTGAACAAGGTCATTCTATTGTTGGGCCTAAAATGGGTTTAACGAGCAGAGCGAAAATGAAGCAAATGAATGTGGAAGAGCCTATTTACGGATATGTTTTTGATAACATGATTGTTCAAGATGGCGGACAAATCTCTTTATCTGATTTCATTCATCCGAGAGTAGAAGCAGAGGTAGCGTTTATCCTTGGAAAAGATATTGAAGGTCCCGGCGTCTCAGGTGCTCAAGTTCTAGCTGCAACAGAGTATGTTTGTTCAGCACTTGAAATCATTGATAGTCGCTATGAAAACTTTAACTTTACCCTTCCAGATGTAGTTGCAGACAATGCATCAACTTCTCAAGTTGTATTCGGAAACAAAGTACGTAAGCCAGAAGAGTTAGATTTAGAGCTAATTGGAACGGTCTTATCTATTAATGGTGAAATTAAAGATCTTGGTGCTGGAGCAGCTGTATTGGGTCATCCAGCAAACTCCGTAGCCATGCTAGCAAACATGCTTCATCGTAAAGGTGAAAAACTAAAAGCCGGTCAAATCATTCTAACAGGCGGAATCACCGGAGCCCATCATTTATCATTCGGTGACCACGTAACAGGAAAACTAGACGGTCTAGGCGAAGTAAGCTTCACGGTAGGAGAGTAAAAGAAAAAGGGCGAACTTCCCTTTTTCTTTTACTCGACGCGATGAGCGGAGCCGCCGTAAAGGTTTAAAGCTTTTTGAGTGAACTTCTCAAAAAGCGCACGGCGAGTGAAGCCATCGCAAGCATGTTCGCACAAATAGGAAAAAGGGCGAACTTCCCTTTTTCTTTTACTCGACGCGATGAGCGGAGCCGCCGTAAGGTTTTAAGGTTTTTGAGTGATCTTCTCAAAAAGCGCACGGCGAGTGGAGCCATCGCAGTATGTTTACACTTAAATAAAGAAAAAGGGCGAACTTCCCTTTTCTTTTACTCGATTACTCGTAGCTAGAAAAATAGAATGTAAGGATAGGATAGAGGTGTATCATAATGATGCATTTTCTATGTTAATAAAGGAGGGAATAAAATGCCGATTGTAAACGTTAACATGATGGAAGGCAGACCTAAAGAGAAAATTGAGAAAGTAATTGCAGAAATCACTGAAACCATTACTTCTACGCTTGAGGTGCCGAAAGAAAGTGTTAGGGTTATTGTTACTGAAATTCCAAAATCTCACTGGGGAATTGCTGGAGAATCAGTTGAGAAGCGAAATGCTTCCAAATAACAAAGTAACTGCAATTAACACTCTTTCGTCTTTATTGAAGAATAAAAGCTTATAGTTAGAACTCTTAGGGGAGAATATTTACTATTTAGGGGGAATGAAAATGACGATTGAATTAGGTATTTTAGCGGCTCATGTTCCTAGTATTTGTCATCGTGAAAATGTTCCTGACTTTCAAAAAGATATCGTTGCAAAAATGGATGAGATCTCAAAACAAATTGAAGAGATTAAGCCTGATGCTGTTATCCTTATTTCTTGTCACTGGCAATCTACGTTTCATCATTATGTAGATGTGTCACCACAACATAAAGGAATTTTAACAGCATTTGAATGTCCTGATATTATCTCAGATGTTGCATATGACTATCCTGGTGATCAAGAACTTGGAGAAAAGCTGGTTCTAGCTGGAAAACACGCGCGTCTACCTGTTATTGCGGTAAATGATCCAACGTACGTTTGGGATTATGGAACAGTGGTTCCTTTACGATATTTAGTTCCAAATGCAGATATACCTGTAGTGAACCTGTCGATAACGATGGCTGCTGGATTGGATGAAACATATAAGTGGGGCCAAGCGATTGGAGATGTGTTACACAATAGCGATAAGAAATATGTGTTTGTGTACAGTGGAGCTTTGGCTCATAATTTAGTTCGTGGTCGCCACCATATGCCAACTGTTTCAGAGCAAGCGTTAGATAAACAGTTTATTGATTATATTCTAGATCGTAATTGGGATTTAGCTAAAGAAATGCTTCCACAATATGCAAACGTGGCTGGAGTTGAAGGGGGAGGGCGCCATATAGCGATGTTATTAGGCACGTTAGAAAACAAATATAAACCATCCTTCCTTGCTTACGCCCAATCATCAGGAAGTGGAAATGCGATTATGACATTTGAGCCTGAAAAATCATTACAAGGCAGTAAATAATAGAGCCTATTCTAATAAGGAAGAAAGTCTGTGGGAAGGCATTCTATGTGTAGAATGTCTTTTCCTGTTTTTTAAAGAATGCTATATAAAACAAACTGGTTAGTCTGATCCTATATCAGGAAAAATGATGGCTGATACAGACTATTTAGTTGCTTTTTGACAGAAAGTAGAGGTTTTTTTTTATACGTAAGATAGAAAGCAACTAAAAGAAGAGAAGAGGGCATTTATGAATATTAACAAGGTATTAGTAGCAAATCGTGGGGAAATCGCAATTCGGATTTTTAGAGCGTGTACAGAATTAAACATTAGGACTGTTGCAATTTATTCCAAAGAAGATTCCGGGGCATTTCATCGCTATAAAGCGGATGAGGCTTACTTAGTGGGTGAAGGGAAAAAACCAATTGAAGCCTACTTAGATATCGAAGGGATTATTGAAATTGCTAAGCGAAATGAAGTAGATGCCATTCATCCTGGATATGGGTTCCTATCTGAAAACATCGATTTTGCTAGAAGGTGTTCGGAAGAAGGAATTATTTTCATTGGACCAGAGCTTGAACATTTAGATATGTTCGGGGATAAAGTTCAGGCAAGGGAACAAGCATTGAAAGCAGGATTGCCTGTTATTCCAGGAAGTGATGGTCCTGTTGAAAGTGTAGATGAAGTACAAACATTTGCGGAAAAGCATGGGTTTCCTTTTATTATTAAAGCTTCACTCGGTGGTGGTGGTCGAGGGATGCGAATCGTTCGGTCTGCTGAGGAATTACGTGAATCTTATGATCGTGCTAAGTCTGAGGCTAAATCTGCATTCGGTAATGATGAAGTGTATGTTGAAAAATTCATTGAGAATCCAAAACATATTGAAGTGCAAATATTAGCTGATAAACATGACAATATTGTCCATTTATATGAACGAGATTGTTCGGTTCAACGACGTCATCAAAAGGTTGTAGAGATAGCTCCGAGTGTTTCGTTAAGTGAAGAAGTTCGTGATCAAATTTGTGATGCCGCGGTACAATTAGCAAAAAACATTAAATATGTAAATGCAGGAACAGTGGAGTTTTTAGCGACAGATGACGGTAAGTTTTACTTTATTGAAGTGAATCCACGTGTTCAAGTAGAGCATACAATTACTGAAATGGTGACAGGAATTGATATTGTTCAATCGCAAATTATGATTGCCGATGGAGAACCATTACATGGACCTAAATTAGGTATTCCAAGACAAGAAAATATAGCTTGCAGTGGCTTCGCGATTCAATCGCGTGTTACAACAGAAGACCCTAGTAATGGATTCTTGCCAGATACAGGACGAATTAATGCGTACCGCTCTGGTGGCGGGTTTGGTGTTCGGCTAGATGCAGGAAATGGATTCCAAGGTTCTGTTATTACTCCTTTTTATGATTCATTACTCGTAAAAGTATCAACGTGGGCATTAACATTTGATGGTGCTGCATCAAAAATGTTAAGAAATTTACGTGAGTTTCGAATTCGTGGAATTAAAACGAACATTGCTTTTTTAGAAAATGTTGTTCAGCACCCCAAGTTCTTATCGGGTGAATACAACACTTCTTTTATCGATCAATCACCTGAATTATTTGTTTTCCCTAAACGAAAAGACCGTGGAACAAAAATGCTTTCGTTTATTGGAGAAACGATTGTTAATGGGTATCCTGGTTTGGAGCAAGCTAAGAAACCGATCTTTGAAAAACCACCTGTTCCAAAAGTGAAGTATACAGATCCTATCCCGGAAGGTACAAAGCAAATATTAGATCAGTTCGGACCCGAGGGGTTAGCGAAATGGGTGAAAGACCAGAATGAGGTTTTATTAACGGATACGACGTTCCGTGATGCGCATCAATCCTTGCTAGCTACAAGAATACGTACACATGATTTAAAGAAAATTGCCGAGCCGACAGCAAGACTTCTTCCTAACCTCTTCTCTTTAGAGATGTGGGGTGGAGCAACATATGATGTTACGATGCGTTTTCTGCATGAGGATCCGTGGGAGCGTCTATTAACATTACGTAAACAGTCACCGAATGTGCTGTTTCAAATGCTTCTTCGTGCATCCAATGCCGTTGGGTATACGAACTATCCAGATAACGTAATTGAACAATTCGTTAAGAAATCGTCTGAAGCCGGGATCGATGTGTTTAGAATTTTTGATAGCTTAAACTGGGTTGAGGGAATGCGCCTTGCTATTGACTCAGTTCGTACGAATGGAAAAGTGGCTGAAGCATCAATGTGCTATACAGGAGATATTTTAGATTCAAGCCGATCGAAATATGATTTGCAATACTATAAATCTTTAGCAAAAGAACTAGAAGAAGCAGGAGCTCATATTCTAGGAATTAAGGATATGGCTGGACTATTAAAACCAGAAGCGGCGTATCAATTAATTACAGAGTTAAAGGACAGCATTTCGATTCCAATCCATTTGCATACACATGATACGAGTGGAAATGGATTATTCACGTATGCTAGAGCCATTGAAGCAGGAGTTGATATCGTTGATGTAGCTGTTAGTTCTATGGCAGGTCTTACATCCCAACCAAGTGCCAATAGCTTGTATTATGCACTAAGCGGTTCTAATCGTCAGCCGAAAGTCGACATTCGAGCCTTTGAGCAACTAGCCGATTTCTGGGATGGAACTCGTAAATATTACGCTGGTTTTGAAAGTGGCATGAATGCGCCGCATACAGAAGTGTATGAACATGAAATGCCTGGTGGACAGTATAGCAATCTTCAACAACAGGCAAAAGCAGTTGGTTTAAAAGACCGCTGGAATGATGTTAAGAAGATGTATCGGACAGTAAACGATATGTTCGGCGATGTGGTAAAAGTAACCCCATCTTCTAAAGTAGTAGGAGACATGGCTCTATACATGGTACAAAATGATCTTTCTGAACAAGACATATTTAAACGTGGACAACAACTTGACTTTCCTGATTCTGTAGTGGAGTTTTTTCAAGGGCAACTTGGAAAGCCGTATCAAGGTTTCCCAAAAGAACTACAAAGTATCATATTAAAAGGGAAGCAACCGCTTATAGGTCGTCCTGGAGAAACTATGGATCCTGTTGATTTCCAAGCTATGAAAGAAGAACTATTTCATAAATTAGGTCGACAAGTCACAAGTCACGATATGCTTTCTTATGCACTGTATCCGAAAGTCTTTACAGAGTTTGAACAATTTCGTAACCAGTTTGGAGATGTCTCAGTATTAGACACACCAACGTTCTTTTACGGACTTCGTTTAGGAGAAGAAATTGAAGTTGAAATTGAAAAAGGGAAAACACTAATCGTGAAACTTGTCTCGATCTCTAATCCTCAAAGTGATGGAAATCGCATCGTTTATTTTGAATTAAATGGACAACCGCGTGAAGTGGTCATCAAAGATCAAAATGTTAAGTCGGTTGTGACAACAAAAGTGAAAGCTGATAAAACCAATCCAAGCCATATTGCTGCATCCATGCCGGGAACGGTTTTAAAAGCTCTTGTCGTGAAAGGGGATCAAGTGAAAAAAGGTGATCACCTTATGATTACAGAAGCAATGAAAATGGAAACGACGGTTCAGGCCCCGTTTGATGGGGTAGTCAAAGACGTTCATGTGAGTAATGGAGAAGGAATTCAGACAGGGGATTTGTTGTTAGAGTTGGAAAACAAATAATTATTTAAAGCCCTACCTGACGAGAAAGCCCTCCCTTAATTTGGGAAGGGCTTTCTATTAACCAAATATTAAATAATAATATACCCTACCTCTTCTACAGCCTCAACTAAATGATTGACGTCCGTTTTCGTTTCGTCAAACTGTACACTAACTGTTTTGTCTTTAAGTGACGCATTTGCTTCATTAACTCCAGTAACATTCTTCAACGCCGTTTCTACTGTAGAAAGACAATTACCACAACTCATTTTTTCAATTTGAAGTGTAATATTTTGCATGGCCCTCACCTTACTTGTTTTTCCATATTCTTAGATTTAATGGAGATAAATATTCATAAAAAAGAATTGTTGAAAAACTCACAACCATATAGGCAAATGAATAAAATATAACAATTGATTAAGAGGGAGGGGATTTTTATTTATTACTATAACAACTTTAACTGGACTGATGTTAGGCGCCCAATGAGCTGTTCATACGATCAACAATATTTTGTTCAACCTGGCGATACTTTGTATTTGTTGGCTCAGAGATATAATATATCTGTAATTGGAATTGAGCAAGCTAACCCGGACATCGACTCAACTAACTTACTAGTCGGGCAACGGATTTGCCTACCGTTGCCCCCGTGTGAAAATGGTCTTCAATATATTGTGAAACCAAATGATACATTGTATCACATTGCCCAGATGTACAATGTTAGTCCGGAAACTATCTTAAATAAAAATCCCGCTGTCAATTTATATCAACTACAAATAGGGCAAGCAATTTGCATCCCTCCTAGTATTGATGTCGAATGTCCGATGGATCGATTTCATATCGTGAGGCCAGGAGAGACGTTAGGTGAACTTGCCATCCGGTTTAATATTCCACTAGAGTCGTTACTTGCTGTAAATCATCATATTGATAATCCAAATCAAATGATAGTTGGAACCAAATTGTGTGTACCTAGTCCAATGGTTACTCCACCTGTTGTGGATTTTTATTATGATTAAGGTAAAGAGAAAGTACTTATTATCTCGTTTTTAGTTTTGACTTGTCCTAGTGTGTATTTTTAAAATTCTCTTGCATTTCTATTTTCCATATTTTACAATAGAAAGTAATTTAATGGATGGAAATGCGATGATGAAGAAGAGTAGGCATTTAAAACGCTTCAGAGAGCTGATGGTTGGTGAAAATCAGTGCAGGATAAATGTTGAATGGGCTTCTGAGCTTCTAAACTGAAATTAAAGTAGGTTTAGCGGGATGTCTTGCCGTTAAAATAGACAAAGTATCGAAGCAGTTAGCATGTTTCTGTACGGATTAAGTGCGTTCACTTAGTGAGCGAATGAAGGTGGCACCACGGGTTACTCGTCCTTTTTATAGGATGGGTAACCTTTTTTGCGTTGTTATAAAAGGAGGGTATCTTGTGAAGAAAACAATTTTAACAGGAATCAAACCAACTGGGCAAATTCATTTAGGGAACTATATAGGAGCAATAAGACCGGCTTTGGATCTAGCGCAAGAACCTAGTTATGTACCAGCATATTTTGTTGCTGATTATCATGGTTTAACAAAAATTCACGATCCAAATGAGTTCAGAGGTTTATCATATGGCATTGCTGCTACATGGCTAGCACTTGGTCTAGATCCCGATCGTACGATTTTCTATAGACAATCAGATGTTCCGGAAGTGTTTGAGTTGAACTGGATTTTAGCCTGCTTTACTTCAAAGGGATTAATGAACCGAGCTCATGCATATAAATCGATGGTTGATAGCAATGAGCAGATGAACCGTGAATCTAACTTTGGTGTCAATATGGGACTCTTTACGTATCCCATTTTAATGGCTGCAGATATTCTTATGTTAAAAACAGAAGTGGTCCCAGTAGGAAAAGATCAAATTCAGCATGTGGAAATTGCAAGAGATATTGCTGAGAGCTTTAACCATGTATATGGAGATACATTTTCATTGCCAGATTATAAAATTCAGGAAGGAGGTTCTGTACTACCTGGACTTGATGGAAGAAAAATGAGTAAAAGCTATCACAATACGATTCCGTTATTTGAAGAGCCGAAGAAGCTTCAGAAGCTGATTAACAAAATCAAGACGGATTCTCTTCCTCCAGAGGCGCCGAAAGATCCTGATTCCTCTATTATTTTCACTTTATATGAAGCTTTTGCACAGCCAATTGAAGGAACACAAATGAGAGAGCAATTTTTGCAAGGGATTAGTTGGGGAGAGGCAAAAACGGAATTATTTAATGTGATGAATCGATTCTTAGAAGAACCACGGGAGAAGTATAACGAATTAATGGAGAAACCTATGATATTAGATGAGATATTAAAAGAAGGGGCCGAAAAGGCAAGCGGAATTAGTGCTCCATTTTTAAAAGAAATTAAAGGAAAAATGGGGTTTAGAGTGTAATGCCAAAGTAAGAGTGGAAAAAAATTTAAAAAGAAACAGAAAGAAAAAACATAAGGAGTGAAGAAATGAATGTTGATACTTTAATAAAAAATGGATTGGTCATCGATGGTACAGGGCAAAAAGGAAAGCATCAATTAGTAGCAATAAAAGAAAATAAAATTATATTACCTCAGACTGAATCTCACGTTATTGCAAAAGAGGTCATCGATGCAGATGGACTGGTTGTTGCACCAGGGTTTATTGACATTCATACTCATTCTGATATTACACTATTAGTCGACTCAAGGGGAGCAAGTAAAGTGTCTCAAGGAATAACGACTGAGATCATTGGAAACTGTGGAATGGGAGCAGCGCCTTGTCCTTCTGAGAGAAAAAGTCAAATAAAGGAAACAGGTTCGGTCATTTATGCAGAAGAAATAGAGTGGTCTTGGAATGAATACAAAGAGTATTTGAAACAGTTTCAAATAAAAGGGGTCTCCATGAATGTAGGATTTTTACTTGGTCATGGGGCCATACGTGCTGCAGTTATGGGCTTTGAGGATCGAACACCGACAAAGGCAGAAATGAATGAGATGAAGGAGTATATTCGAGAAGGGCTGAAGCTTGGCGCTGTCGGAATGTCATCTGGATTAGAATATCCTCCAGGTATGTTTGCTGATGTGGAGGAGTTAGCTGAACTTTGTAAGGTTGTAGTCGAGTATGGTGGTATTTATTCTACCCACATGAGGAACGAAGATGAGTATTTGCTAGATTCTATTGAAGAATCAATTGAAGTAGCTAGAAAATCTGGTGTGTCTTTACAAGTTTCACATTTAAAAGCGGTCGGTAAACAAAATTGGGGGAAAGTTGTATTGGCGATAGAACGTTTAGAATCTGCAGAGAAAGAGGGACTAAATGTTCATTATGATTTTTATCCGTATACAGCCAGTTCCACCTCCTTAACCTCTCAACTGCCGAAATGGGCTCAAGCTGGAGGCTGGAGCAAATTAGCGGATAGGCTTTCAGATGTAGAGTTAAGAAAGAAGATTATAGAAGAAGTGAAGCAAAAAATTGAATCGTCAGTTGGATGGGAGAGCATTGTAATTGCCTCCGTTCAAACAAAGGAGAATGCGAAGCTTGAGGGAAGGAATCTTGAGGAAATTGCGAAGGTAAAGAGGCAATCTCCTGTAGAGGCAATGCTTAACCTGATATATGAAGAAACAGGTTCTGTGAAAATGATCAAATTCTCTATGAGTGAAGAAGATGTAAGTACTGTTGCGGCAGGGAAGTTGTCTATGGTTGGATCCGATGGCTATGCATTAGCTAAGGAAGGACCATTAAGTATTGGAAAACCGCATCCGCGTAGTTATGGGTCGTTTCCTCGAGTCTTTGCTGAATACCAACGAAAACAAAACCTTTTTTCATTAGAGCAAGCAATTTATAAGATGACAGGAGCAGTGGCAAAGAAACTTAATTTCATTGACCGTGGAACAATCCATGAAGGTTGTTATGCTGATCTTGTTATTTTTCATCCAGAATTGATTAAAGATGTAGCTACTTACACGAATCCACATCAATACTCAGAAGGAATTCACACTGTTTATGTTAATGGTCATAAAGTATATGAAACTGGCAAATTCTTGGATCCAAAAACTGGTGTGATGATTAAACCGGGTACTAATTTGTAGAGAGCTCCTACAAGTTATGAAGAATTGGATGATCAGAAGGATAATGAAAATATTGACGAGTAGTAAGAGAAATACCTCGTGCAATCGTTGAAGCCATTGTATAGATAAGGTGAAGATTCGTATAAAAAAGAGAAGATTCAAGGGCAGGATTATCCTCTAGGACGACACCCATAATGCTGCAATCTCCAATTGGTGGTAGCACTTGACCAAGCCCTTCTCCAGGGAGTATCGAACCTTCTCGGATGACAATAGAATTGACATTTCTTTTTGGACCTAACACACTGTCAATGGCAATCACAAAACTGTTTTCTGGCACATTTAGTTGTGACAGAACAGGCTCGATCGTCGTTGCATCGAGTGGAGACTGTAGACTTCCTAACACAGTTAAATGTTTGGAATACATGTCGTGAAGCAATGTGCCAACAAATGGTCCTAGGCTGTCACCGTTTATTAAACTTGAACCAATTCCTGCAACATAGATATGTTCTGTTCCTTCAGGTATAAGTGAAAATAGTTTATTACGAATGAAAAGTGGAGCTAATTTATGGTCGTATGGAATGATCATTTTTGAAGGTGTTATTACACGTTGCAAAGCTTGTTGTTGAAACATTCACTTCACCTCATTCGTCTGTTGATTGTAGAATCTAGTATGGTATAATTCTTCATTCGACGAAGATTCCCCTTTAATTTAAAAGAAAAAGGGGACTAGTTGAACACAGTAAAGAGTCATTACACTTGGTAATGACTCTCTATCTATATTTCTTTTTGAACGTGATATCTTATCTTAAAAATAGGTGTTAATTGTCGGTAGTCTGCTTTTGAAGCATTTTTTCTCTTATTAAGATTAATTTTGCTTTTGTTTCTTTTACTTTTACTTTTTCGTTTGCTTGTATGTATTCATACAATTCCATTAAATGATAATCCATTTCTAAATAGAGTGTTTTATAGTTTGTCTTCACTTTGTTACTTAGAGGAACACCTAGGACTTCTTCAAATACGGAGATAACCTTTGGATTTGAAGAATCTAAATGTTGAAAAATAAGGTTGTTACCATTTTTAAAAGTTGCTACACTAATTTGTTTTGTTTCATAATCATATATTGATAAAATGCTTTCTTTATCCTCATGATTCCAACTTAATTTGAACTTTTTTTCAGGCAATGAACGGACCACATACCGAAGTGCTGGCTTACTTACGATTTTATTTACACCAGTTGTCTTTTTCATAATGGTATCACCCCATGTAGTTTTTTATCCCCTTATTTATATTATAAACGTATTTGAAATAAAATTAAAGCGCTTTCATTTTCTAAAATGATGCATAAATCATTTTAATTAGACAAAATACTTAGGAACCATTGAATACAAGACAACGTATGAGACTTAGCCCCATACGTTGATGGTAAAATTATTTAATCCATTGGACAACTTCATCCATTTCTTTTCTTACTTTTGGACGTGGTTCTTTAGCTCTGTATCCAAAAGCAACCATGACAGAGACGGCTAAGTGATCATCCTCAAGTAAATTTTCTTCTTTTAAAATTTTCTGGACGCTATCAAATTGGAAACCTTCAATTGGACAAGAGTCAATGCCAAGAAGAGCAGCGACAGTCATCATATTTGCTAAGGCGATGTATGTTTGTTTTCCTGCCCAATCTAACATCGTTCGATCACTTTCTAGCAAATGAAGGTCGTCCTCTTGGAATGATTTATAACGTGCTTTAATTTTATCAAATAATTCAGGTGGGAAACCTTTCACATCAAGCATTTGATGTTTCACATAATCTGAATCATACTTTGTATCTTTTATCGTTCGAGCTAAAATGACGACAAAATGGCTAGCTGTAGGCAATTGTCCTTGTGCTCCCCAAGACACCTCATGTAGTTTTTCTCTTAGTTCTTTATTTTGCACTACAAGAAATTTCCAAGGCTCATAACCGACGGAACTAGGGGATAGACGTGCAGATTCTAGTATGAGGTGAAAATCTTCATCAGATATTTTTTTCTCAGGGTCGAATTCTTTGGTTGCATGTCTAAAAGCAAATGCATCAAGAATCTCCTGTCTTTGGATGGCTTTGTTTTCCATATGTAAACACTCCTTTTTATTATGTCAGTACCTATTATCCGCTACGACATCTATTATTATAGGTGAGCTATAAAGTGTTTAAAAATAATCTGCTCGTAGAACTTGTTTATTATTGACATGATTTTTTCATCTGTGTTATATTTATCTCGAATTAAAGATATTCTATTCTGAGATAAAAGAGCAGTGTGTAATAAGATGAAGAAAAGTAAAAGATGAGAGCATGTAGTTCGATTAGAAAAATATAAGGTTAGTTGGAGGAAGAAATCATGAATGAATTAAAGGGAATACATCATGTCACGGCTATTACAAGTAGTGCAGAAAAGAACTATGAATTTTTCACGTATGTACTTGGAATGCGTTTAGTAAAAAAAACAGTAAATCAAGATGATATTCAGACATATCATTTATTTTTTGCCGATGATTTGGGAAGTGCAGGAACGGATATGACGTTTTTTGACTTCCCAGGCATTCCAAAAGGTTCTCACGGAACAAATGAGATCTCAAAAACATCATTTCGCGTACCAAGTGATGCGGCTTTAGATTATTGGGTGAAACGCTTTGATCGACTTGATGTGAAACATACAGGAATTAAAGAGCAGTTTGGTAAAAAGACGCTTTCTTTTGTTGATTTTGATGATCAACAATATCAGTTAATTTCAGATGAGTTTAATAAAGGAGTAGAATCAGGAACCCCTTGGCAAAAGGGTCCGATTCCTCTAGAGTATGCTATTACGGGATTAGGACCGATCTTTATTCGAATTGCTCAATTTGACTACTTTAAAGAAATGCTTGAGAAAGTCTTGTTATTTAAAGAAATTGCGAAGGAAGGATCTTTTCACTTGTTTGAAGTAGGGGAAGGTGGTAATGGGGCACAAGTAATTGTTGAGCACAATGTTATGCTTCCTCAAGCACAACAAGGTTTTGGTACGGTTCATCACGTGGCATTTCGTGTCGAAGATCGAGATGTTCTTAATGAATGGATTAAACGTCTTCCAACATTCGGCCTTCAAACATCTGGTTATGTAGACCGTCATTTCTTCGAGTCCCTTTATGCAAGAGTGGCACCACAAATTTTATTTGAATTTGCAACAGATGGCCCTGGGTTCATGGGTGATGAATCATATGAAACATTAGGTGAAAAATTATCATTGCCTCCGTTTTTAGAGTCCAAACGTGAGTCTATTGAAAAAGCGGTTCGCCCAATTGATACAGTAAGAAGTACAAAAGAGTTTGTGAAGGAATAATACGATTTATAAAGGAAGGAACTAGACATTAGCTCAACGTCTAGTTCCTTCCTTTTATTGTCCCTGACCTAACGAGTAACCTCTTTCCCCGTTAAATCGATACAAATTTTCTATCTTAATAAAATCTAATCCCGCTTTTTGAACACGGCCTAGTAAGGAGATGATGTCTTGATTTGTTATCGTTTTTTGAGCTGCATTTATTTGAAAGCGGCAACGCCAATGATCGGTTGTGAACGTTTCTGGAAATCCATTAGGGTATACTTTTACGCCGCGGTTGGTGATAACGGCTAATGAAAATTCAGGTCCAGCTACAGCTTCTAGAGCTTCTCCGATTTCTTCAGACGTTTGCTCATTGTTACATAGAAATATGTCAACCCCATCAAGTTCACGAACAACATCTGGCTTTTCACGGTCTTTGACGGCAGGTGACATGGAAAAAGAAGACTCATCTGATGGCTCTGTAAGCTTATACTCTACTGGAGTTACAGTTGTCGGAAGCTGACCAAGTCTTTCTATAACAGCTTCTGCAAATTCATTTGTTCCAACTGATGATCCACCTTTGGCGATATCTCCGGTGTGAACCCCATCTTCTAACGTTTTAAACCAGGCATTATGAATCTTAGTTGCTACATCTGGCTGTCCAATATGTACCAACATCATAATCGCTCCATGAAGCAAGCCAGATGGGTTTGCAATCCCTTTACCTGCTATATCAGGTGCACTGCCGTGAATAGCTTCAAACAAGGCGAACTGATCTCCAATATTAGCCGAACCAGCAAGACCAACGCTTCCCGTAATTTGAGCAGCAACGTCAGACGCGATATCGCCATACAGGTTTGGCATGACGATTACGTCAAAGTCTTGAGGAGTATCAGCAATTTTTGCCATTCCAATATCGATGATCCAATGTTCAGTTTCAATGTCAGGATATTCCTCGGATATTTCTTTAAATACTTTATGAAATAGTCCATCTGTTAATTTCATAATATTATCTTTTGTAAAACATGTAACTTTTTTACGGTTATTTTTTCTTGCATATTCAAATGCATAACGGACAATTTTTTCAGAGCCTGGACGAGTAATTAATTTTAAACATTGAACCACTTCAGGTGTTTGTTGGTGCTCAATTCCGGCATACAAATCTTCTTCGTTTTCTCGAATAATGACAAGGTCCATATTGGGATGCTTTGTCTTAATGAACTGAGCGTAAGAAATATTCGGTCTTACATTTGCAAATAAACCTAATGTCTTTCGGATTGTTACATTTAAACTTTTGTACCCACCACCTTGAGGTGTGGTGATTGGTCCTTTTAAAAACACTTTATTTCGACGAAGTGAAACCCAAGCCTCATTAGGAATTCCTGATGTATTTCCGTTCAAATAAACTTTTTCACCAATATCAATAAATTCAGGTTCAAATTGAGCACCAGCATGTTCAAGGATTTTTAACGTTGCGTCCATAATTTCAGGACCAATGCCATCTCCTCGTGCAATGGTAATCGTTCGTTTATCAGACATTATGATTCTCTCCCTTCAAATTCTTCCGAGCACTATGTTATAGTTTGAACAAATTGTGTTATTTTATTGCCTTTGAGTGTAAAAAATAGAAGTGATAAAGGAAGTGATAAGATGGGAGCAAGAAAATCATTTGAGGACTTTGTTCAAGACCAAATAAAAAAAATAGAGCAATTCGACTGTAGCAAAAGTGAAATAAAGACAATCATCAAGTCTGCTATTCAATATTACGATTTAAAAAGTGAAGAAATAATAGATGAGACAGAAAGTGGGGCTGCTGGCGTGTTGTATTTGGCGTCAATGGCTGAAGAGAACATACTTACTAAAATCGTATATTTATCTAGCGGGAACAAGACAGGAAACAGTTTAGAGCAAGTTTACAACAGTCGAATAGTTCGGAAACATTAAAAAATGAAAGGGAGTCCAGAAACTGGACTCCCTTTCGATATGATTAGCTAACGTTGGTGAGCTTACATAGCTTGTAGTAAATGAATTCTTCAAAACGGTTTTAGGCTTGTTATATTGTGACTTATTGGAAAATGATATCGTTACATAATCGAATACAACTAAGAATAACAAAAAGAGGTGAATGAAATGGCTAATATAAAACGTTCTCTGAAAATGACTGTAGTAGGCTTGTGTCTCCTATTGGGTTTGGGATTCTCTCAAAATGTAGAAGCAGAAATGTACGAGGTGAAACACGGAGATACTTTATATCGAATTGCTTTAGAAAAGAAGATAACAGTTTCTAAATTAAAAGAGATGAATTCGTTAACAAGCAATTTGATTTATCCTGGTCAAAAACTACTTCTGAATGACGAGGTGCTAGAAGTCCATCAAGTAGTAAGAGGAGATACCCTGTACAGCATTTCAAAAAAATACAACATGACAGTAGATCAATTAAAGAAGGATAATAATTTAACAACCACACTTATTTTTCCTGGTCAAACTCTTAAAGTTCGAGATCGTAATACAATTTACTATGAAGTGAAAAAAGGAGATACGCTGTATAGTATTTCAAAGGTACATCAAATAAAGGTTGATGAACTTAAGCAAAGAAACAAGTTGATTACCAATATTATTTTTCCTGGTCAGTCTCTTGTGATTCCTGTAACCTATACGTCAAATATTCCTACCGTAAATGTCGAGAAGGATTACCAATTTGTTATGGAAGAACCACGAACCTATCAATTATTTTCAAAAAAAGATCCAAGTTTTTTCGTTAGGATGCAGGTATTGGATAGCCCAATAACAATAGCTAAGTTAAAAAGTGATACGAAACAATACCTAGAATCAGTAGGTCCTGTTACTGAAGTTAAACAAGTTCAATCTTTGCATCCTTTCTATAAGAATGCTAATGTTTATATGATTAGTTCCAATTCGGAAGTAAGACACAGTGTTGTAATAAAAGAAATAAACGGTCAAACAGTTAGGTTCTTTCTCCATTTACCTGACAAAGAAGAGGCCGAATATTACACACCACGTTTGTTAGACCAGCTACTGACAATCAAATTTTAAAATACCAGACCGAACCGTACGATGTGCTGGTTCGGTTTTTTTTATCTTCCACAACCATATATTTGCGGAGGTTATTACTTATTAGACGAGACTACGAAAGGAAAACGTAAAATGAAACAATTAAAAGATATTTATAATGAAGTGTTTGTTAGTTCTCTTGGAGAGTCTATCATTAAGCAGTTTCCGCAATTTGAACATGAACAATTAATGCAGCTTACTTTCAAGGAGGATTGGCCTGAACTTGCATTAAAGCAACGAATGCGTCGAATTACAGAAGCGTTATATGAAACGTTACCTAAAGACTACTTAAAAGCACTAGCCATTTTGCATCAAGTCGAGCCAAGTATAAAAGAGGGGCTTAGAGGAATTGTTTTCCCTGATTATGTTAGTAAGTACGGGTTGGCCAATTGGGAATCTTCACTACAAGCTTTAGAAACATTTACTCAGTATTCTACGTCTGAATTTGCGGTGAGGCCATTTTTATTAACTGATCCGGAGAGAATGCTCCAGCAATTCATGAGGTGGTCCCGTCATAATAATGAACATGTAAGAAGACTCGCGAGTGAAGGTGCTAGGCCACGTCTTCCATGGGGGCTGTCAATTCCTTTATTAAAACAAAATCCAAGTCTCGTTTTACCTATATTAGAAAATTTAAAACAAGATGATTCTATATATGTTAGAAAAAGTGTAGCAAATAATCTTAATGATATCTCCAAGACACACCCTGAATTAGTACGAACCATTGCAAAACAATGGTTTGGTAAACATCCATATACAGACTGGATTGTGAAACATGCTTGTCGCACATTATTGAAGCAAGGAGATTCGGATGTACTATCCATTTTCGGGTACGAAGATGCGGAGACAATTCACATAAAAACCCTATCAAGTACAAATGAGGTCTCTATTGGAGAGAGTTTGCCATTTTCCTTTTCGATCCAATCGGAACAAGAGCAGAAAATAAGGATTGAATATGCGATTGATTATGTAAAGGCAAGAGGCAATAGAAATCGGAAAGTGTTTAAGATTTCGGAAACGTCTATTCGAAAAGATGAAATAAAGCATTATACACGAACACATTCGTTTAAAGACTTATCTACGCGGAAGCATTATAAAGGAATTCATTCATTAATGATTCTTATAAATGGGACAGAGAAAGCTTCTTTTTCATTTTCAGTTATGTAACAATGGTTCTCTAATATAGGAACGGCGATATTAAAAAGCCCTACACTCAATAGCAAGGCTGAGTGTAGGAAAGGATTCAAGGCTCATTTTTTTGATCAATCGAAATGGCAACACATAGTTGTTCAAGAAAAGGATAAAAAATCATCCTTTTCATGTTTACGGTGTCGTTATTTCAGTAGAAACAAAGTCATGTTGTCGTATAGCTTCTAGTTTTGTTATTTTTATGTGTTTAGGAATGTCATTTGCTTTGAGCCGTTTGATTTTACGAAGTTGTTCTGCTGAGTAATTTATGAGGCCACGCCCAATTACTTCTCCATTTACATGCCGGATCGTGACAACATCACCTCGGTGAAACGTACCATTTACTTCGTGAACACCTTGTGGAAGTAAGTGGTTTTGTTCTTTTGTGATCGCAACGCGGGCACCTTCGTCTATAATGACTTCACCACTTGGGCCTGAATTAAAAGCAATCCAATGTTGCTTCACATCAAGATCTTCTTGCTCAGCATCTGGCTTAAAATACGTTCCTTTTGCTTCGTGGCTCACGACATCAAATAAAATGTTAGGTTTGTTGGCATCACCGATAAAAGTCTCAATTCCAGCGGCTAAAGAAATTTTGACAGCTTCAATCTTTGAACACATACCACCAGTTCCAATAGCACTGTTTGCGTCTCCGGCTGCGGCTTCAATTTCTGGTGTAATGTCATGTACAACCTCTAATAGTTTAGCTTGGGGATTGAGCTCTGGATTATCATCATACAATCCGTCAATATCCGTTAGAATGACTAGTTGGTCTGCTTCAACTAAGCCTGCCACTTTCGCTGATAACGTATCGTTGTCGCCAAATTTTAATTGTTTTATCGTAATTGTATCATTCTCATTTACGATAGGAACGACCCCTCTTTCGAGTAGAACTTGAATTGTATTTCGAGCATTCATGTATCTTTTTTGATCAGAAAAGTCACTTTTCGTAATTAAAATTTGTGACGCGACATAACCGTGAGATCCGAACCTTTCAGAATAGGCTTCCATTAACAAACACTGACCAATTGATGCAGCTGCTTGTTTTTCTGATAAATTGGTTGGGCGCTCGATAAATCCGAGTTTGCGATAGCCTGCAGAAACAGCTCCTGATGAAACCAAGATAAGTTCGTGTCCATCATCTTTAATTTTTGCAATTTCATCGACTAAATGTACTAGTTTTCGATAACTTATTTCTCCATTACGACTCGTTAAGGAACTACTTCCTATTTTTACAACAATCCGTTTTTTATCTTCAAGATTAGTCATTTCTCCACCCCTATTTTTACAACAATCCGTTTTTTATCTTCAAGATTAGTCATTTCTCCACCCCTATTTTAGAAATAACCATACTTATTTACGTGTATTCTCAGGAAGTGTAGACATCTCTTTTGTAATTTCTTGTGAGCGTTCGGCTGCTCGTTTAATACAGTTGCTTACGATTCGTTGGAGGTCATGGTTTGCTAGAACTTGTAGACCAGCCTCTGTTGTTCCACCTGGACTTCTCACTTTTTCATAAAGTTCACGTGGTGATTCTGTCGTGTGTTTTAAAAGATCGATGGATCCTTGCATCATTTGTAATACCAACTCTTCACCTAGTTCAGGGTCAATTTTTAGCTCCTTTAAGGAATTCATCATCGCTTCATAGAAGTAATACATATAGGCTGGACCACTCCCTGCAATTGCCGTAAGACGATCAACTTCCTCTTCTTTTACATGCTTAACGATTCCGACGGACTCAAAAAAGGAGGCTGTTGTTTGCAGGTGTTCGTTTTTTACATATCTGCCCGGTGCAATAATCGTTGTAGAGGAACCAACTGATGCAGAAGTATTTGGCATCACACGAACTATGGGAGCTTTATGGCCCAATATGTACGATACATAGTCGGTTGTAATCCCGGCAAGGACGGAAATAAAAAGTTGATGCTTCGATGTAAAGGGAGAAATCGATTCGAGTGCTTCTTTTGCACCTGATGGTTTCATAGCAAGGATAATTACATCAGCATCTTTTACAACTGATGCTGATAGGGAATGACATTGCACTCCATATTTGTCTTTAAGTTCAACCAAGCGTGATTCATCTTGGCGGTTTGCCACATAAATTTGATCTGGAGATAGCTTCTTTTTCTGGCATAACCCAGAAATAATAGCTTCAGCCATTGAACCTGCTCCAATAAAAGCTAGCTTTTTGAGTGCCACGAATTATCATCTCCTTTTATTTTGCTTATAGAGTTAACCCTATTTATTAAAGTCGTAAAATATTCTTCTGTTTTAGTTTTCAAAATCTTACCAAAAAACTATAGACAATGAAAATCATTATCAATTATAATGGGACTATCATTGATTGATAGGAGCTGTTTTTATGTTCGTACAAGTAAGAAGAATTCAAGTAACTGAGGGCAATAGTGATCAAGTTGTAGAGAGATTTAGTAAACCTGGGATTATTGAGGAACAAGAAGGGTTTATTGATTCAACAATCATGGTGAAAGATGTAAGACGTGGGGAAGAAGAAGTGGTCATTCAAATACGCTGGGAATCGGAGGAGTATTGGAAACAATGGGAAAAGAGTGAAGCCCACATTGCCGGACATAAGGCGAATTTAGGAAAACCGAAACCTGAATATATTATTCAAACTGATGTAAGTAAGTACCATGTGAAAGCTGTAAAAACGCCCCAGAACTAACGCTAAATAGAAAATTGCACAAGAGCTCTCTATTCAAAAAGCTCTTGTGCCCATTTTTAAATGGAAAAACTAATTCCACCATCTTCGCTTATTTCGATAGTTGAGTAGCTCTCAAATGGTTCCATGCTTGTTATTTTGTGTTCTACCTCACTTGTTAAGCTGTCCATATACTCCTCATAAACGTCAGGATTTTTTACAAGGTGGTAATAATACACTCTTTCTCCTTCCATCTCATCGCTATTTTTTAATATAAAACGATCTCCGTAGTGTTCTTTAAACCAAGACCTTGCTTCCTCATGACTATGGAAATCTGGCATTTTATTATAAAGTGACGTAATATTAAAATCCATTATGACCCCACCCCTTTCGCTAGAGGTTAGTATGGTTCATTCTTGATATATTATCCATTTGAGATATGACTAAAGCAAAGATGTTTGTATATAATGATATGTTTAACTCTCTATTCTTCATTTGAAGAAAATATAGTCAAAATAATGTTTTCATATTCTATTTTAGATGTTTTTGGAAACGAAATGAGCGGATAAACTAGTAGAAGAAGATAGTTAGGGGGGAGCATGTGGATACAAAAGTAATTATTGTTGAAGGAACAAGCGATCGAAAACGAATAAAGAAAGTACTAGACGAAGAAGTAGAAATTATTTGTACAAATGGAACGTTAAGTGAAGAGAAGCTAGAAACGCTCATTTTGCCAATAGAAGATCAAGATGTCTATATTTTGGTGGATGCCGATGAATCCGGTGAAAAACTTAGGAAACAGCTGAAGAGGGAATTGCCAAATGCAACTCATCTATACACACAAAAGGGATATGGTCAGGTAGAGACAACACCATATGAATATCTTGCTGAAGTACTAAGACCGTATTTTCTTGTAAAAGAACTTTTTTTTTGAGAGGAGTATTCTTGGCGTAATTGATATGGAGGAGATTTTTAGAAAGGTGGCTTCATTGCCTTTAAGTAAACGAACCAAAGTAGAGGGGCTTGCGAAAAAGAGAAAGGATATTATCTTACCAGGAATACAAACGATTTTATCCTTAATGAAAGTAGTAGATGCCTCTTGTATTATATCCAGTGGGAACACGATTTGAGATGGGATCCTATATGAAGAAGTGATACGTCGGAAAGTAAAGAAGTAACAAAAAAGCCGTCTGCTCTAATAACTAGGCAGGCGGCTTCCAACAGTTTAACGTTGTTCCAACCGAGCGATACGCTCATTTAAATCAGGGTGAGAAGAGAAAAGCTTTGCCATTCCACCGTTTCCGTTAATTTTCATTGTTTGAATAGCAGAGTCATCTGTTCGGTCATTTACATTTGCACGGTCAACATACGATCTAAGTGAACGTAGGGCATGAGCCATTTTATCACGTCCAGCTAAATCCGCACCACCTTGATCTGCATGAAATTCACGGTAACGAGAGAAGGCCATAACAACAAGACTTCCAAGAATGGAAAATAGAATTTGAAAAATGATAATCGCGGCGAAGCGAACAATGCCTTGCATTTCAGAACGCACTAAGCGCGAAACAAGAATGGCAGCAATTCTTGAGAAGAAGACAACAAAAGTGTTAACAACTCCTTGTAAGAGTGTCATCGTAACCATGTCCCCATTAGCTACGTGCGCCACTTCATGGGCAATAACCCCTTCAACTGCGTCATCATCCATGACGGTTAGCAGACCTGATGAAACAGCGACAAGTGAACGTTTCTTTGAAGGCCCCGTTGCAAAGGCATTTACTTCAGGAGATTGATAGATTCCTACTTCAGGCATATGTGTTAAGCCAGCCGCGCGAGATAGACGATGAACTTTCTCAACAACACTACGCTCTTGTGCAGAAAGTGAACCATTCGGATCCAATACTTTTACTTTCATCATTTTTTTCGCCATCCATCTAGACATAGCAAGAGAGATGAATGATCCCGTAAATCCTACAACTAAACTAAAAGCCCCTAAAGCAACGAAATCTATTCCTAATCCAGGGCCTCCTGTTTCAAAAGACCCTCCGATGTCTGTGAATGTGGTAATAATTGACCAAACAATGACAATGGTCGTCATAACTAGAATGTTTGTTAAAACAAAGAATAATAATCGTTTCCCCATTATACGCCTCCTATTCAAATAGTCCTATTAATTTTACCATATATATTTGTTGAGAAAGAAAGATTTTGTCACCGATTTATGAAAGTTCACAAAGGAATTACTGTGTCTTTAGGAGCGTTAGAATAAATTGGAAGTGTTGTGTCATACTACACGTTGTTATGACTTTATTAACAAGGAGGAATGATTATGAACGAGAAAAAGAATCAAGAACAGCAAGTTACCTCTTCGACTAAGGAGCAAACTACACAAGAGGAAGGACAACAACAAGCAGAACATTCTGCTCAAACGGACGGCTTTCGCTATGATTATGATGACTCTTCTGATCTTAGGTAGTATCACCATTTATTGATAGGTAGATGAATTTTCCAATAACTTCTTTAAGAAACGCTCTTCTATTTTTACAATAGAAGAGCATTTTCTATCCAAAATATCTATTTTTCTAGAATGTACAACAATACATTTGCTGGATTTAATAGACACATTGTAATCCGTAAAAGGGATAGCAGGGAGACTTATTTATCGTTATAATAGTAGGATAGAAGTATTTTGGATATCGAAATACTTCTGCAAAGAGACGATTACATACATTATTTTTTCATTATTCGAACAAAGGGGAATGGATATGCACACAAGAGGAATGGTAGCAGAGGATTTATATGAATTAAAATCAGTAAAAAATCCAGTTTTATCTCCAGTTGGAAAGCGTTTTGTCTTTGTTCAAACTGTGATTAATAAAGAAAAACATGATTATCAATCGCATATTTTTGTAGGTGAGGTAGAGGGAGGAAAGGTGAATCAATGGACGTTTGGGGATGTGAAAGACAATTCGCCAAGTTGGTCACCTGATGGGAAATGGATTGCCTTTGCTTCTAATCGGTCTGGCAAATCACAGCTTTATTTGCTACGTGCAAATGGTGGTGAAGCAAAACAAGTAACGTTTTGTAAAAATGGGGCTACAAATCCAGTCTGGTCTCCAGATAGCTCAAAATTATTGTTCGAAACACACTTGGCTAAAGCGGAGAAAATTATCGATAGGGATGAAGGAGAAAAAGAGGACCCATTATTAGAACCAATGGTTGTAGAACGTATTCGTTATAAATCAGATGCTGTAGGGTTCTTGGATGATAAAAATCAACATGTCGCTGTAGTTGATGTAGTAACGGGGGAAGTGGAACAGTTAACTGATGGAGAGCGTGATTATGCAGCAGGATGTTGGTCTCCTGATGGTTCACAAATAACGGTTACAGCAGATTTATCTGATGATCCAGACTATAAACTTGTAACGGACATCTTTCTCTTGCCTTTATCAAATAAAAAATTGAGTAAAGTAACAAACAGCAATGGATTTTTTGGACTGCCAACATGGTCGCCAGATGGTAACTATCTCGCTTTTATCGGACACGAAAAAGAGTTCGAAAGTGCAACGTTATCAAGGTTGTGGCTATATGATATCCGGACCGCTGATTTACGCTGCCTTACGTCTGAGTGGGATGTTCAAGTTGGTGATGTCGCAATTGGAGACTTTCATTCAGGTACGGTAAACCCAGGTGCAATTTGGACAAGCGACAGCAAAGGTTTTTATTTTATAGCAAGCGAGCATGGCAATACGGGAATATATTATAGATCGATTGACGGAGAGCCTTCTCCGGTATTGGTTGAGAACCAACATGTATATGGAGTAACTGTAAATCCGAATACACATGAAGCTATTGTTGCCATTAGTACGCCAACCCTTCCAGGTGATTTGTTTCACATAGACTTTAAAAGTGGAAAGAAACAGCAAATCACTTATGTGAATGCCGATATGCTGTCAGGAATTGAATTATCTCAAGCAGAAGCTATTACGTTTCAAGCACCTGATGGATGGGACATTCACGGCTGGGTAATGAAGCCAATCGGTTATAAAGAAGGCAAAAAGTATCCAACCATTATGGAAGTTCACGGTGGGCCACATGCGATGTATGCGAATACGTATTTTCATGAATTTCAAATGCTAGCTGCAAAAGGTTTTGTTGTTGTATTTACAAACCCACGTGGAAGCCATGGGTATGGGCAAACGTTTGTTGATGCCGTTAGAGGAGATTACGGAGGCAAGGATTATTTAGATGTGATGGCAGCAACTGATTTTGCTGTAACTTCTTTTGATTTCGTTGATGAAACGAATCTCGGTATTACGGGAGGGAGTTATGGTGGTTTTATGACGAACTGGGTTGTTGGTCATACACAACGTTTTAAAGCCGCGGTAACGCAACGGTCCATATCGAATTGGCTCAGTTTCTACGGAGTAAGTGACATCGGCTACTATTTCTCAGAATGGGAAGTGAAAGGGGATCTGATCACTGATACGGAGAAACTTTGGAAGCATTCTCCACTAGCTTATGTTGATCAAATAGAAACTCCTTTGCTAATTTTACATGGGGAAAAAGACTATCGTTGCCCAATCGAACAAGCAGAGCAGTTATTTGTTGCATTAAAAAGACAAAAGAAACCAACTACATTTGTTCGTTTTCCAGAATCGAATCATGAGTTGTCCAGAAGCGGGAAGCCTAATTTGCGTCTGGAGCGTTTGAATCATATACAAAATTGGTTTGTGAAGTATTTACTTTAAATCATAATCGCAGGAGCCGTTGCTTGGTATCCTGCTTTTCTTTTTTAGTGATTGAAGTAAGAGTTGCTTTACTTTTTAAAAATGGATCATTAAGGTGATACTTATAAAAGAGATAAGTAGTAGGAGGATGTACTTATGAAAAACTACAACGATGATAGTTTAGCCTTACATACGGATGCGTACCAAATAAATATGACTGAAACCTATTGGCATGACAATATGCATAACAGGAAAGCGGTCTTTGAATTGTATTTTCGTAAAATGCCATTCGGTAATGGATACGGAGTTTTTGCGGGATTAGAGAGAATCATTGAATATATAAAAGAATTTCGTTTTACAGAAAGTGATATTGAGTATTTACGTAACGCTGTAGGTTACGAGGAAGAGTTTTTATCTTACTTGAAAACGATTCGGTTTACGGGCACAATTCGCTCAATGAGAGAAGGGGAATTGGTATTTGGTAATGAGCCAATTCTTCAAGTCGAGTCAACGTTAGCTGAAGCACAATTGATTGAAACAGCGTTATTAAACATTGTGAATTATCAAACTTTGATTGCGACAAAAGCATCGAGAATTAAGCAAGTAATAGGGAATGAGAAAGCATTGGAATTCGGATCTCGTCGAGCACAGGAAATGGATGCTGCAATTTGGGGAACAAGGGCTGCTTTTATTGCCGGTTTTGATTCAACAAGCAATGTAAGAGCTGGCAAAAAATTTGGAATTCCCGTATCGGGTACACATGCTCATTCGATGATACAAGTATATAAAAGTGATTATATTGCGATGAAAAAATACGCTGAAAGCTGTATGAAACGTGGAAATAAAGTGTTCATTCCCCTTGTTGACACGTATGATGTTCTTCGGTCTGGAGTACCAGCTGCAATTCGGGTTGCAAAGGAGTTTAAGGGACAAGTTGACTTTAAAGGAATTCGATTAGATGGCGGTGATATGGCTTATTTATCAAAAAAAACGAGAGAACTGCTTGATGAGGCAGGTTTTGAGTCCACTCAAATTGTGGCGTCAAGTGATTTAGACGAACAAACCATCTTAAGTTTAAAAGCACAAGGTGCCAAAATTGATGTATGGGGAATTGGAACAAAATTAATTACAGCTTTTGACCAGCCTGCTCTTGGTGCGGTATACAAAATTGTGGCGATTGAAGACGACCAAGGTAAGATGGTTGATACAATTAAGATTTCTTCCAACCCAGAGAAAGTGACAACACCAGGGCAAAAACGTGTGTACCGCATTATTAATAACAAGAACGGAAAATCAGAAGGGGACTATATTGCTCTAAAAGAAGAAGAGCCACAAAAAGAAGAACGGTTAAAAATGTTTCATCCAACGCACACCTTTATAAGTAAGTTTGTTTCTGACTTTGAAGCAAGGGAACTGTTAACAGACATTTTTGTCGAGGGTGAATTGGTATATAAGAGCCCAGATATTTATTCGATCCAGCAATTTGCCGCAGAAAATGTAAATGTGCTTTGGGAAGAGTATACACGAACATTAAATCCCGAAGAATATCCTGTAGATTTGAGCCAGAAGTGTTGGGATAACAAAATGTCGATTATAAAAAACATCAAGGCAGAGATTAAAGGACGGATAGAGGGGTAAAAAAAGTAAAAGATCGAGTGTGATACACTCGATCTTATTAAAAGGTTATGGATTTGCTCCTAATTAATCCTTAGGAATCTCACACCCGTCTTCATCACAAGCTATTCCAGGTTGATTTTCTTCTATAAGGCCATCTTGCGTAATAATTTGCTGTAACGATTGAATCAAAATTTCAGTTGATTGTGCACCAGTAATGGCATATTTTTTATTAATGAGGAAAAACGGTATGCTTCTAATTCCATATTGAGTAGCTTCCTGTTCATCTTGACGAACAATGTCACTAAACTCATTAGTAGCAAGCAAACTCGCCACTAACTCTCGATCAAGGCCCACTTCTTCCCCTAAGTTAGCTAATGTTTCATGATCTCCAATATGTTTGGACTCTGTATAATGGGCGCGTAAAATTCGATCTGTCATTTCATGCATAAGCCCTTTCGTTTTTGCAAACATAACCAACCGGTGAGCATCAAATGTATTTGTTAATATTTGCGACTCGAAATTGAAAACAAGTCCAACTTCTTTTGCTGTCTGCTCCATGTTTTGACAATTTGCTTTTGCTTGCTCTAAGCTCATTCCATACTTTGAAGCTAACTTCTCGTATATGTTGTAATCGACATCGAGTTTCGCATTAGGGTCTAATTCAAAACAACGATAGTCTACTTTTACTGGATGATTGATTTGCTGAATAGCGTCCTCCAGACGCTTTTTGCCAATATAGCAAAATGGTCAAGCGAAATCTGTCCACATTTCAATGGATAACATAGGAATCCCTCCAACTTTTCTTCATTTCATTATTAGTATAGCTAGTAAAAGTGAATTTGACCAATGAGATGAATTGTAGAAACGCGGATAAAAAAGAATAAATAAAAAAGTCATCCTTAAGTATGACTTTTAGAATATGAGTCTAATTCGTCGCAGCAAAAAGCACCATTCCAATAATAAAAAAGAGGATTACAAGCGGTAGGACCAATCCTTTTCCATAACCTGCACCAGTCATTGTTCCCCCTCCTTTTTTAGGTCTTTTTTTCCTTCCTTTAAGAATATGTTGATCCACTCAAATTGGTATGGGCGGAAGTTAGGAAGATTACCTCCCTTTGTATGTTCGTTGTATCTAATGATCCCTATTCAGCTAAATAAACAGCTTGTTAAACTTTATGAACGATCGATAAAAGGCAAGGGAAGCAGTTCCCTTGCCTTACTATTAAAATGTATACGCAGACCCTACAATGACAAGTAGGATAAACAACACAACAAGTAAAGTAAAGCTAGTTCCTGTAACGTGACTCATGAAGAATTCCTCCTTTTTGAGTGACTACACCATATACCTATGTTAAAGCATTAGAAACGGGTGGGCTAATGTCCTGTTTATTTATACATTGGGCTCATGTCGAGGTTGAAAAATGACGAAAAATGTAGAAAAAGTAGTGGGTAAAAATGTCTAATTCTGATATAGTAATGAGATGCTTGACATTTATGGAGGGAATAAACATCTTGAAAATCAACATTTTTAATTTAGCATTTTCTTTATTAGTAGCAACACTTTTAAGTGGCTGCAATTTGGAAGAGACCAACCCAATTGAAACAAAAACGAAAATTGGTATTATGTTGTCAGACGTCGGACTTGGTGACCAATCTTTTAGTGACGCTGCGTTTCATGGATTAGTTAGAGCTCGAGATGAATTAGGAATTATCTTTGATTACCGGGAATTACAAGATACAAAGACGTATGAACATGGATTAATTGAGTTAGTAGAAGCGGATCACGATCTCATTGTTGGTCTTGGATTTATGGTTCAAGATGAGCTTGAAAAGGTAGCCGGGCAATATCCAGATCAATTATTTCTACTTGTAGATGCTGTATCAGAGGTAGAAAATATAATTTCAACTTACTTTTAAGGAAGACGAAGGTAGCTATTTAGCAGGAGTAATTGCTGCTTTAACAAGTGAAACGAAGACGATCGGTTTTATTGGCGGCGATAATGTTCCTCTCATTCAGAAGTTTGCTAATGGATTTGTCCAAGGGGCAACATCAGTAGACTCTGAAATAGAAGTCCTAATTCAATACGCAGGTGATTTTGGGAATGATGTATTGGGCGCAGAAATAGCGAGAGACATGATTGAACAAAATAGTGATGTTTTGTATTCGGCTGCTGGCTTTACTGGTGTGGGTGCACTAAGAGAGGCCGAACAAAATGGAATTTATGCCATTGGAGTAGATAGTGATCAATTTTATTACGCTGAAGAAGCTATTGTAACGTCAATGTTGAAAAATGTTGATATTGCTTTGTATGATACCGTAAAAGAAATACAAGAAACCGAGCAGTTGGCAACGAAACACATAGAGCTAGGGTTTGCTGAAAGTGGTGTCGGTTTGGCTCCGATTAGAATCGTTCACCTTTCTACTGAACAAGAGAGAAGGTTGAAAGAGGCGGAGGAAGCGATATTACAAGGAGAAGTACAATTTCAGTAACTAATAAGGAATTGCAACAGGAGGAAACCCGATGTCTATTAAAAGAAAAATACTTTTTCATTCATTATTAGCACTAATATTATCAATTTTTATGATAGGATTCATCATTACAAGGATGTTGTCCATACAAGCATCTAATCAGGATAATGTTGATGTATTAATTGCTGTTCATGAATTGAATGCAGAGATGAAGATAGCTATGCAAAGCATGAACAATTATGCAAATAATAATACGGAAAGCAATAAACAAGAAGCGTTAACAGAAATTCAACTTGTTGGTGAGCTATTTAATAAAGTCGATTCTTTATTAACCCATAATGAAGGCAGGAAGTCGTTTGAAATAGCTTACTCTAAATTTAATGATTTGAAGCAAGGTGCTGAACAAGCATTAGTTGAAGAAAATCTTGCAGAAGTGAAGCGTCAAGCTGTTCGAACTCAAGGAATTTCAAATGATTTATATTTGTTGAATTTACACGCAACATCGCATTATGACTATCTTCAGGAAACAACAAGAGTACAAATTGAATTTGTTATTACATTCGCAATTATTGGAAGCATTGTTCTTGTTTTAGTATCTTCCTTTATTCTTATACGTATGGTTAACAGTATTACGAACCCTTTAAAAGAATTAACAACAAATGCACAAAAAATTGCCTCTGGCGATCTAACTGTGGACAAAGTCAAATACAGTCATAAAGATGAATTAGGACTACTCAATGAATCATTCACAAAGATGGTAGAGCAATTGAGAACATTATTAACCTCGGTTGGATCTGCAAGCCAAAAGGTTGATTTGTTTACAAAAGAGTTAAAACGAGAAAACCAACAGTTGTCGGAAGCGAGTCAGCAGATTGCCGTTTCAACTGACGAACTGTCAAAAGGATCTCAGACCATCTCTGAAGAATTGCAAAGTTCGGTAGAGTTAATTGAACAGATGGATCAAGGGTTTGCAACGAATGTTGAGAGAGCTCAACAGTCCGTTTCCTATATGGAAGAGACAAGCACAGCAATTGGAAATGGTCGAAATGTAATTGATGAACAACAATTATTACTAACAGAAAATATAGAAGCGACTCAATCAATTGAGCAAGCAACAGAAAGATTCACTAATTATGCCACCAAAATTGAAGACATGGCCCATACAGTTTCTAACATTGCTCAACAGACAAATCTCCTTTCCTTAAATGCAGCTATTGAAGCTGCTCGAGCAGGCGAAGCAGGAAAAGGATTTGCTGTTGTTGCCGATGAAGTGAGAAAGTTGGCAGATGAATCCACAGAAGCAACAAAACATATTTTTGAGATGGTGAAGCTAATTAAAGAAGGATTAGAAACGATTACAGTATCTGTTGAAAAAGGTGTGAGAATTTCTAAAGAACAAAGTCATCACATGAACGTAACTTTAGGAACATTTGAACAGATGGAAGAAAAAGTACGTGATGTTTCAGGTGTACTTACAGAACTGGTAACTGGTGTAGATCATTCAAAGAAATTTAATGAACATGTTCTTAGTAATGTTGAAAATATAAGTTCAGTCGTTGAGCAAACAGCGGCGGGTAGTGAAGAAATTTCAGCCTCTACAAATGAACAATTGTATTCGATTGGCAATGTTGTCGAGAAAATTCAATCTCTGCGTGAACTAACGGAAGAGTTAAATGAGACACTATCTCAATTCACTATTAAGTAATAAAAGTAAGAGACCTTTAATTAATAATAATTAGAGGTCTCTCTTTGAGTATGTTACATCTATAAGCTGAAAAATTAGAAGGTTGATCTTGTTGATAAGTGAAGTCTATTTTCTGTATATTAGGAATATTGAATGGTATATTGAAGTAAATGGTTGGAAGGATGATTTTATGGCTAGGAATAATCATCAAGACAGTTATCAGATTGACTTTAGTACTAGTGCAAAGGATTCAACTAATATGACCAAGGAATTTAACAAAGATGGATCTTTTCAGCGTCAAATAAATCGCTTCACTACCCCATTTGGAGACCAACCAGGTGAGTTGCCTATTGAGAAAGATCGATATCGTCTTCTTTGGTCACCTGCATGTCCATGGGCCCATCGTTCAGTTATCGTTCGTCACATTCTCGGTCTTGAGGAAGTAATTAGTATAGGGACAGCTAGTCCAATGCGCCCCCAAATTGAAGAGGTTGATTGGGAATTTTCGTTAGATCCAGATGGTGTTGATCCTGTCTTAGGAATCAAATATATGAGTGAAGTGTACAAGCAGGCTGATCCAACTTATGAGGGAAGACCAACTGTACCCGTCATCGTAGATCTTACAAACAAACAAGCTGTTAACAATGATTATTTTAAACTAACCAATTATCTAGAAACGGTGTGGGCCCCCTATCATAAAGAGCAAGCTCCAGAACTTTATCCTGAGTATTTGCGTAAGGAGATAGACGAATTAAATGATGTGATTTTTCACGAGGTTAATAATGGCGTTTACAAATGTGGGTTTGCTCGTTCTCAAGATGCGTACGAAGAAGCTTATGATACGTTGTTTGCGAGATTAGACGATTTAGAGAAACGTCTAGCAACAAGACGATTCTTATTCGGTGATTTTATTACCGATTCTGATATTCGTCTCTATGCAACGCTAATTCGGTTCGATGTAGCTTATTATAATGGCTTTAAAACTAACCGTAATCTCATTCGAGAATATGAGCATTTATGGGGATACCTTCGTGATTTATATCAAACTCCTGGTTTTGGAGAAACAACTGATTTTGATGCTATTAAAATGCACTATCATCTTTCCATCACCATTTTTCAGAACAATGGTGATGTGAAAATTCTCCCAAAAGGTCCTGATCTAATGTTGTTTGAATCCCTGCACAACCGTGAGAAATTAAGTAGTCAAGTGGATCCATTTTTAAGATAGGAGGAGAAGAAAATGAATATACGAAATGCGTTGCCTAATGAATTAAACTACATTCGTAACCAAAGAATGAATGCATATAGTGAGCATGCACAAGCAATTTCAGAAGAACATTGGAAAGCGTTAAAACAAGCTATTTCCTCTGAAGCTGATGTTCAAGAAGGAGTGGAACTAATGGTTGCAGAACTACAGGGGGAGATTGTAGGAAGTGTTGCTTTATTTCCACCAAAGTCTGATGCTTATGAAGGATTAGTTGGAGAAATCGACTATTCTGAAATTCGTCTCCTTGCAGTGACCCCAGAAGCTCGTGGAAAAGGCGTTGCATTAGCTCTAATTAACGAATGTATAGCACGAACAAAAGGGAAAGGGTATCATGCAATAGGGTTACATACGGCGGACTTTATGAAAAGCGCTCTTGCGTTATACGAAAGAATAGGTTTCGAGCGTCTGCCCCAATATGATTTTGAGCCAGCTGATGATGGAGTCACTGTAAAAGCCTTTCGATTGGCCATTTAATTTTGAAGAAGGTCAGTAAAGCCTTATAGCTTACTTGACCTTTTTTGCATTGTGTCGCTTGTTGAAAAGGTCCATAATTCATAAAAGGTTAATATCAAAAGGTAAATGAAGTAGGAGCTTCATTTGTCTTTTTTAAGGTGGAAAAAGATTGTTTAGTAAAAGTTGTAAAGAATAACATTCATGGAGGTAAGAAACTTTCAATTAAAGCACTTGTTTTGTATGATGAGAAAGAGACTTTTACAGAGTAAAAGGGGTAAGAAGGAGAAAACATGATGAAAGATAAGAATAGCGGGATGAAACCATTTGTGGAACTTGTTTTATCAACGAATGTCCCGAAAACAGGATTAATTATAGGGCTAGTTGCTAGTATCATTACCACATTAGCAAGCCTTGTTGTTCCGATTCTTACGAGAGAATTGGTAGACGGATTTTCTATTGAAGCCTTTAGTGTTACCATAATGATTCTACTAGGAGTGGCTTTTATTATTCAAGCAGTCCTTAATGGCCTTTCTTTGTACTTGTTAACAGCAGTTGGTCAAAAAGTGGTGGCTAGATTACGTGAAATCATTTGGGTTAAAATGCTTCATTTGCCTGTCAGTTATTTTGATCAACAAACGAGTGGAGAATCTGTTAGTCGTGTTGTGAATGATACAAGTATTATTCGACAGTTGATTTCAGATCATTTTCCTCAGTTTATAACTGGGATCATCTCAATTGTTGGAGCTGTTACGATCCTTTCCATTATGGATTGGAAAATGACCTTATTGATGTTATTATCTGTTCCCTTTACTGTGGCCATTATGATTCCTTTAGGGCGAAGGATGGCCAAGTTATCACGAGGTTTGCAAGATGAAACAGCTACTTTTTCTGGAAGTATTCAGCAGACATTGGGTGAGATTCGTTTAATGAAATCATCAAATGCAGAAAAAGTAGAAGAAAGAAATGGATTTGCAGGGATCGAGAAATTATTGCAATATGGTTTAAAAGAAGCGCGTATTTTTGCTCTAATCGCACCGCTCATGCAAACTGCTGTTATGGCCGTCATTGTCCTAATTATTGGATATGGAGGAATAAGAGTAGCTAATGGTACGATGACAACAGGATCCCTCGTTGCATTTCTTCTCTATTTGTTTCAAATTATCATGCCACTTACATCGTTTGCTAGATTTTTCACTCAGATGCAAAAAGCAAAAGGAGCAACAGAAAGAATCATTGATATTCTTCAATTGCCAGATGAAGAAGAGCATGAAGGGAAAGAGCTTGATATTTCGAATTTGGCTATCCATGTTTCAAATGTTTCCTTTTCCTATGACGAGAATGAGCCGATACTCGAAAAGATCTCCTTTGATGCTAAACCTGGGGAAATGATTGCATTTGCAGGGCCGAGTGGTGGTGGGAAAACAACGATGTTTGGTTTGCTAGAACGATTTTATGAACCTACATCAGGGGAAATTCGAATTGGTAGTACTCCTATCAAAGAAATTGCACTGTTTTCTTGGCGAAGACAGATTGGGTATGTTTCTCAAGAAAGTGCGATGATGGCTGGGACGATTAGAGAAAACTTATGTTATGGTCTAAACACTCAAACAGAAATAACAGACGAAATATTGTGGGATGTTGCGAAAATGGCTTATGCTGACCAATTTATTCACTCTTTTTCAGAAGGATTGGATACGAAGGTAGGAGAGAGGGGGGTGAAACTCTCAGGTGGACAACGCCAACGTATAGCCATTGCACGTGCGTTTTTACGCGATCCGAAAATTCTTATGATGGATGAGGCAACTGCAAGTCTCGATAGTCAATCAGAAGGCGTTGTTCAGCAAGCACTAACTCGCCTGATGGAAGGAAGAACGACATTTGTCATTGCTCATCGTTTATCCACGATTGTTGATGCAGATAAAATTGTCTTTATTGAAAAAGGGAAAGTAACAGGCATTGGGACGCATAGAGAATTGATTGAAACCCACGCGTTATACAGAGAGTTTGCCGAGCAACAGTTAACTTGAAAAGGAAATTTGATGTAATTGAATCTCACATGATTTGAACAAATTTATGGATGGGTCTCAAATTAGTACTTATAGGTACTTTAGATGAGGCCCTTTTTTTATTTGTAGGTCTTTAGCTGATATAATTTGTTAATTATTCTGACAAACAAGGAAATATCTACCGATACGATTCTATCATTTTGAAAAAACTTTGTTAGTGCAGTAGATGAACTAAGTTGAGGTTGCTATAATGAGTTCGAGTTAGAAAGCTTGCAGGTAAACAAAATTTTTGAAACTTATTTGTAAGCCCTTACTTTTTCTACAGGCGTTCATTCTTGATAAGGAGGTTAAATAGCTACTTTCGTATTCATGAAAAATTTACTTATGAAAAAGGAGTTGTTCACATGCTAAAAGTACTTAGAAAACCTATTATTGCAGGACTGGCTTTATCTCTCGTATTATCAGGCGGAATTGGTAGTGTAGCTGCTCAAGGAAATGGACATAAGGGTGTATTTGGAGAAGGTCAAAAAGGAAATGAAAACGTGCAACCTCATGCATGGCAAGTCGCTCCTCTAGCTGAAAGATATGAAAGCGATTTCGATATTGGTGCAGCCGTTGAACCTTGGCAATTAAACGGAAGACAAGGGAAGATTTTAAAGCATCATTACAATAGCATAGTGGCAGAGAATGCGATGAAGCCGATCTCTCTTCAACCTGAGGAAGGTCAGTGGAACTGGGAAGGAGCAGACCAAATTGTTGAGTTTGCTCGTGAAAATGATATGAATCTTCGTTTTCATACACTAGTTTGGCATAATCAAGTACCTGATTGGTTTTTCTTAGATGAAGATGGAAATCCGATGGTTGATGAAACTGATCCTGAAAAACGTGAAGAAAATAAAGACCTTTTATTAGAGCGTTTGGAAACTCATATAAAAACAGTAGTTGAACGTTACAAGGATGATGTGGATTCTTGGGATGTTGTGAATGAAGCGATTGATGATGGGACTCCAAATGAAAGAGGGCTTAGAGAATCAGTTTGGTACCAACTAACTGGAGATGAATATATTAGAGTCGCTTTCAAAACGGCAAGAGAGTATGCTGGAGAAGATGCGATGCTTTATATTAATGATTATAATACAGAAGTTACACCAAAAAGAGATCATCTTTTTAACCTTGTTGAAGAGTTAGTAAATGATGGGGTTCCAATTGACGGGGTTGGACATCAAGCACATATTCAAATTGGGTGGCCAACTCTTGACGAGATGACAGAATCTTTTAATATGTTTACAGAGTTAGGTTTAGACAATCAAGTAACCGAACTGGACGTTAGTCTTTACGGTTGGCCACCAGATAATGCATATGAGACATATGCTGATATTCCAGCAGATGATTTTGAAAACCAAGCTGTTCGCTACAACCAATTATTTGAGCTTTATGAAGAATTAGGAGATGACATTAGCAGTGTAACATTTTGGGGTATTGCTGATAACCACACATGGTTAGACGATCGTGCAGAGCAGTTTAGTGGTGTTGGAATCGATGCACCATTCTTATTTGATGAAAATTACAGAGTAAAACCTGCATTCTGGAGAGTTATTGATTAATAATAAATTATGAAGAAGATATAAAAAATAAGTAGCACAGACCAAATTCGGTTTGTGCTACTTATTTTTTATATTGTCAAAGTATAGGAAAACAGAAAATAAAACCGGACTCATATGAACCGAAAATAGTATGGTATGATAGTAAGAAGAAAAAGAGGGTGAGCACCAGTCACTCCTCTACTTAGTTATCGTTACGGGGGAAACAGCTATGTATATAAAAAGAAAAGGGAACAATGGTCGCTCTATCTATCATCCAAGTCTGTTAAGTAGAGATGTTATTGCTGGAATTACCCTTTTTGTTATGCTCATTCCTCAGGGAATGGCTTATGCGATGTTGGCGGGTTTGCCACCAGTGATGGGATTATATGCGGCTACAGTTCCATTATTAATTTATGCTATTTTTGCTTCATCAAGACATTTATCGATCGGACCTGTTGCCATAACTTCATTGCTTGTCTTTTCGGGTGTGTCCATCTTAGCAGAACCTGGGTCAGGAGAATATATTTCTCTTGTCATCTTGTTAGCTTTGGCAGTTGGAGTTATCCAGCTTCTTCTTGGGATTAGTAAGTTAGGATTTATTGTTAAATTTATCCCTCACTCTGTCATGAACGGATATACATCCGCTGCAGCCATTGTAATTGGATTAAGCCAAGTAAAGCACATTTTAGGCATTCAAATTGGGAATCACCTGCAAGTACAATACCTTCTTTTTGCAATTGTCGAAAAAGGACATGAAATAAACGTCATCACCATTACCATTGGAGTAATAAGTATTTTATTGCTAATCGTGCTTAAAAGGATAGCTCCTCGTTTTCCGGGCGCTCTGCTTATTGTCGTATTGTCGATTTTAACGGTTTTTGTTTTGAATTTAGAGAAAAGAGGAGTTCAAATTGTAGGGTATGTTCCACAAGGATTTCCGCAATTTCAAGTACCGTCCTTTTCTTTAGAAACAATTAAAGTTCTTGTGCCAATGGCTTTTATCATAGCACTATTAGGGTTTATGGAGTCGTTAGCGATTGGAAAAGCCGTTGCGAAAGAGGAAAAATACAAAATTAATCCAAACCGAGAATTAACCGCCTTGGGATTATCTAATATTGTAGGGTCGTTCTTTCAATCATTTCCGGTAAATGGGAGCTTTTCAAGGACCGCGGTTAATCATCAATCAGGTGGAGCAACTCAAATGACATCTGTTATAACAGGAGCTCTAATCATCATTACGCTCTTCTTTTTCACGTCGTTGTTTTATTACTTACCAAACGCAGTATTAGCTGCTATTATTCTTGTTGCCGTTTATAAATTGATTGATATTAAGGAAATGAAGCATTTGTTTCAAGTGAAACGATTTGAAGGTTGGGTATGGGTTGCAACCTTTATCGTTACGTTATTTGTAGGGATTCAATGGGGGATTATTATTGGAGCGTTATTTACACTCGTTCTTTTGGTGAAGAAGAGTGCGGAACCGTCGATTGTTGAGTTAGGTTACGTAAAAAAAGAGAACACGTTCCGTAATATTGAACGCTATACAGAAGCTGTGACATCTGATGAAGCCACGATTATTCGAATTGATTCTAACATTCATTTTGCTAACATATCCGTTATTGAAGAAAGAGTGAAAAGCCTTCTTAAGGAACGAGACAAAACGAAATGGCTCATTATTGACATGTCTGGTGTAAACGATGTCGATACTGTTTCCGTTGATACACTAGAAGCAATGATAGACTATTATCAAAATCAAGGTATTACGATTTTGTTCGCAAGTATGAAATGGTCCATTCGTGATACGGTCAATAAAGTAAACTGGGATCAAAAGTATAAAGAACAAGAGAATCATTTACCGCTTGAACAACTTTTAAGATCAAAGGGCATTAGAATAGAGAAGGCAGACCCAATTCAAGACGGACCTTGGGATTTTCAAATTTAAAAGGTATTTACGTGAAAGAACTAATTTAAGGCTGTTGCTGATAGACCTATCAGCAACAGCCTTTGTTTCATTTCAAGTGGAATTTAAAGTTAGACACCCGTTCTTTTTCTTTGATTGTTTTGTTTTTTCGTTTGTTGGCTTTTCATTTTCTTTGTTGATTCGTATGGGTTGTTAGAAGGTTTGTTAGTCATGGATTGCTTCTTTTTGTTCTCAAGTTGTTGTTTGATGGCTTCTTGTAAGCTGATTTTTTTTCGTGGAGTTTCATTTGACATGTGAATGTTCCTTTCTCGTTCAATTCTTTTCTAGTATGTACAGTATAATCTAAATGTTGTTAAGCGTGTAATTTTTTTTGTGACAAAATTATATCATGATAATGTTTCTGGTGATTATCGCAAAGCTCATCTAGTTATCTGATTTGACAGTATAAATATCTTATCCAATCACACTATAAATAGGAACTAATTATGAGCAAAATTTTTTTAGAAGGGTGATTGCAGATGGAAGCAAGCTGGCTCTCGATTGTCCCATTTTTAGTAGTGATTCCTGTAGCCATTTATACGAAGCAAGTGTTACCAGCCCTTTTCCTAGGTTTGTTGGTTGGCTCCTATATCCTTGAACCGACGATTCTTGGTGGTATACAAGCCATGTTCACCTATGTAGTACAAGCCCTTATTGACACAAATAATATCAAGATTGTTGTCTTTCTTTATGCCTTCTCAGGTCTAGTCGGCATGATTAAAATGACAGGTGGAATAAGGGGATTTGTTGAGAAGGCAGCGGAAAAAATACAAACAAGAAAACAAGCCCTTATGCTAACGTATGTGTCTACGATAGGTACGTTTGCCGCACCGACATTTCGTTTCGTTACGATTGCTCCTATTATGAGAGCTTTGCTTAAAAAGGTAAAAATGACAACAGCGGAGCTTGGATTTGTCATTGAAACTACGGCGACTCCAGTTATTGTCTTAATTCCTGTAGCAACAGCATTTGTAGGATATATGGTTTCAATTATCCAAATTGCAACAGAAAACCAAGGGCTTACAGTGGACCCGTATTCATTATTTATTCAAAGCATCCCATTTAATTTCTTCTCGATCGTTACGATTCTTCTAGGAATTTATCTAAGTTTTTTTCATCATTCGAAGAAAAAATCAACGGCACCGATGCAAATTGATGAGAAAACGGTTGAAGAGGAAGACGATTGGCATGATTGTCATCCTGTTGTATCAAAAGAACTTCCGATTAAGCCTATGAATTTACTCCTTCCACTCGTTTTGGTTATTGGATTAACTTTATTTTTAACGTGGTGGGATGGTCATGTTCAAGGATTTGGCTTTCTAGAAGCGTTTATTGAGGCTGATGTTCTCGATGCCATGGTCGTCGCTCTCCTTATTACCGTTTTGTTATCAATGGGCTTTTATCTTATTCAACGATTTAAATTAGAGGAGCTTATTAGAGGGTTTATTGATGGTGGAAACGAGTTAATGTCAGTTATCTTGTTACTATCGATCGTGTGGGGTCTCTCTTCCATTACGGATGATTTAGGATTTTCGGCATTTGTTACAGCACATTCTGGTTGGATACCGCAAATGTTTATTGCTCCTCTTATTTTTGTATTTGGGGCTGCAGTTTCTTATTTTATTGGATCGGCATGGGGGACTTGGGGGATTTTGATGCCTCTAGGAATTTCACTTGCGATGGTTGGGGATGTTTCCCTTCCACTTGTTATTGGTGCAGTCTTTGCGAGTGGTTCGTTTGGAGCATTTGCCTCTCCGTTAAGTGATGATACGAATACGATTGCTAAAATATTAGGGCTTTCTGTTATGGAATATGCGAAGTATAAATTAAAGCCAGCTTTAATCGCAGCGGGCATTACGACTGGGCTTTATATTATGGTGACATTTGTGTTATAAACGAAATGAGGTTAGCGAAAGCTGACCTCATTTTTGGCGTTCTTGCTAAGTGAAAAGGAAGTTACGGTAATGAGGCTCCTATAAACGGTAGATAGGCACACTCACTTACAGGTTACATATAGTGTTTGTATGTTCACTTCATTTTAGAAAAGATGAAAGGAGCTTACAATGGAACCCGTTTCGATTACTTTTGCTCACTGGGTGTTCCTTCTTGTGATTTTCACTATATTCACGTTCATGGTGTTTAAGCGAGATGTAGTACTACCTTCTATTGTAGGGACGTTTATACTGGGGCTCGTTTATCATGCTGATAAAGGTTTTGTTGATGGAGTAATTGCTTCCATCCAGGTTGTATTTTTTGGATTCTTGAATGCAGGAACCGAATTGTTCGATATTATGCTCGTCATTGCGTTAATGGTTGCGATGCTAAAATCGATGCAGGCTTCAGGCGCAGATGTGTTAATGGTTTCACCGATGAAAAAGTTGATGGTCAATCCAACAACAGCGTTCTTTGTGCTTGGTGGTACGATGTATCTAGCGGCTACATTCTTTTGGCCAACGCCTGCTGTCGCTCTTGTTGGTACGGTATTAATTCCTGTTGCGATAAAATCGGGTTTGCCAGCAATGGGAGCCGCGATTGCAATTAACTTGTTTGGGCATGGAATGGCATTGTCTGGGGACTTAGTTATTCAAGGGGCTACTAGGTTGACAGCATCGTCTGCAGGACTAGAGTCTTTTGAGATCCTTCCATACACTGCTTTATTTTCATTCATAGTTGGGTTTATTGCTATTAGTATTGCGTTTCTACGCCTTAAAAGAGGAATGAAGAAAGGAAAGTTCGAGACTAATCCAACGGGAGAAGGGTTGGAACTAGGAAAAAGTGAAGTGCCAACAAAGCCATCGAAACAAGCAAAATTTCTCGCGATATTCGTTCCTTTTGTGCTAGTTTCCATCGTTTTCCTTATGATGTATAGGGCATTTTTTCATCCAGACGAAGCGATTCGTGGAGACGGGGCAACTGGATTACTTGGTGGAACAGCTGTTGTTCTATTATTGCTTGCTTCTTTTTTAACTCAGGGATCAAAGGCTATTGAAGGCATTGTTTCCTATATTCGAGAAGGATTCTTTTTTGCGATAAAAATCTTTGCTCCGATTATTCCTATTGCTGCGTTTTTTTTACTTGGGCATCCGGATCACGCTGAAACGGTGTTAGGAGATGGAGCGCCTGGATTTTTATTTGACCTTGGCTCCTCTTTAGCCAATTATATAGAAGGAAGTAAAATTACCGTCGTATTCGGTATGATCATCATTGCCCTTCTTTCAGGGATGGATGGCTCTGGCTTCTCAGGCTTACCGATTGTAGGGGCACTGGCAGCTGGTTTAGGAAGTGGTTCTGGATTGGATGTCGCTGTATTAGCATCATTAGGTCAAGTCGCTGCGATTTTTGCTGGTGGTGGTACGTTGGCAGCCTGGGCATTTGGTGTAGCGGCTGATTCCGGGATCGCGGGGGTTAAGCCAATGGACCTCGTTCGGCAAAACTTTCTCCCGGTAATGACAGGGTTATTTGTTGCTGCGATTGTTGCGATTTTGATCATTTAAGGTAAAGAAGGTTCTTGTCCATTGGGCAAGAACTTTCTTTAGCTTAGTCAATTTTTGTGAGTGAAATGTAAGGAATGGTAAGTCAACATCTATATAAAAATCGTACAGAATCTGGTTGTAAGTCATCAAGTGTAAGATCGAGTTGTCTACTCATTTGTTCTGGTCTTGTCCATTCACCTAGTTTAATAGAACTAGTTTAGTTGATGATTTGGTTGTTGTAATATTCTTCATTTCTAACAATCTCTTCTAAACGTCTTCTGCCTTCATCTGTCAAATAAGCTGTTTTGTCATTTAGTAGTTTTTTGGCTAGTTCTACTGTGATTTGGGGTTCGATTTTTTTATTAGCCATGTAAAATCCCTCCCTTCATTGCTTTTCCATTCCATCATATTCAAGTTTAGTAGAAACGAATTGGACAAGAATAATGAGTATGAAGCGGAATTTAAGAATGTACTTGTCCCCAGTTTTGACAGTATGTCATATTGAAAAAAGTGCTTAAGAAGCGAAGAGTGATTACCGTCACTATTTATAATTGAAGTCACAACAATTTTCGTTTTAACCCCAAAAAGGGGTTGTAACGAATGAAAATCAATGGTAATATACTATTTAATTTAGTGTATAACACATTTTGGTTAATACGCTAATTAGTATGACATAAATGTTCAGGCTGTTGATTAGAATACTATCATTTGAATTGAGTTAAATAGACGAGAGAGTGATAGTTTCTAAAAACGTTCTTCAGAAATAGTACATAACCAATCACCTATTGGTGAATCACAGCCAGCGAAAAGTGCAGACAATCTAGCAGGATGAAAGGGGGATCGAATGTGACAAAGGAAGTCGTCTATGTTGTTTCAGATTCAGTAGGGGAAACCGCTGAATTGATGGTGAGAGCTGTTGCCTCACAGTTTAACGGAGGAGAAGTAGAAATTGAACATGTTTCTTATGTAGAAGATATTCAAGATGTAGACAAAGTAATTAGAGCATCTATAGAAACCAATTCGATCATTGCTTACACACTCGTTATTCCCTCTTTAAAGAATTACCTTCAAGAGAGGGCTAATGAGGAAGGAATCGTAGCTGTTGATCTAATGAATCCTCTAATGGAGGCTTTTACACAAAAGTTCAAAAAGGAACCAAACCGTCAGCCAAGACTCATGAGAAAACTGGATGCAAACTATTTTCGAAGAGTAGAAGCTGTGGAATTTGCAGTCAAATATGATGATGGGCAAGATGCACGTGGGATACAGCGGGCAGATATCGTATTAATTGGTGTATCTAGAACATCGAAGACGCCGCTCTCAATGTATTTGGCTCATAAACGATATAAAGTAGCAAATGTCCCATTGGTTCCAGAGGTTTCACCACCGCCAGAACTTTTTCAAATTTCAAAAAATAAGTGTGTTGGTTTGGTCATCACACCAGATAAATTAAATGAAATACGCAAGGAACGATTAAAGAATTTAGGATTAGGGGTCGCAAAATATGCTGATCTAGATCGAATTTTAGAGGAACTCGATTATGCGGAGAAAATTATGAAACGTATAGGATGTCCCATTATTAACGTTTCAAATAAGGCAGTAGAAGAAACAGCAGATTTGTTATTGGCTATGTTAAAAAAGAGAGGGGTAGGATACCGTGAATAAATTTGTCTACATGTTCGACCAAGGAAGAGGAGACCAGAGGGAACTATTAGGAGGAAAAGGAGCAAATTTAGCAGAGATGACTCGAATTGGCTTGCCGGTTCCATTTGGATTTACGATTTCAACAGAAGCTTGTAATGCATATTATGAGGCTGGCAAAGCTTTCTCAAAGGAAATGGAAGACCAAGTATTAGAAGCTTTACACAACCTGGAGGAAAGAACTGGGAAAAAACTAGGAGATGCATCGAACCCATTGCTTGTTTCCGTACGTTCTGGTGCTGTACATTCTATGCCGGGAATGATGGATACGGTGTTAAATTTAGGGATGAATGATAAAACTGTTGAAGGAATGGCAAAGCTAACGAATAATCCAAGGTTTGCTTATGACTCTTACCGTAGATTCATTCAAATGTTCAGTGATGTTGTGTTGAAAGTAGACGGTTTTTATTTTGAACAATTGTTAGAAGAAGTAAGGGAAGAAAAAGGATATGAATCGGATCCTGAGATGACAGCAGAAGATTGGAAAGACGTGATCAAAGGGTACAAAGAGATCGTAAAGAAGTATACGAAAGGTTCTTTTCCTGAAGATCCGAAAGAGCAACTATTTCTATCAATAAGTGCAGTGTTTGATTCTTGGAACAACCAACGAGCTGTTATCTACCGTCGATTGCAAAAAATTCCTGGACATCTTGGAACCGCTGTCAATATTCAAAGCATGGTATTTGGCAACATGGGCGATGATTCAGGTACTGGTGTTGCATTTACGCGAAATCCTTCTACAGGGGAAGCAAAATTGTATGGCGAATATTTAATTAATGCTCAAGGTGAGGATGTGGTTGCTGGTATTCGCACGCCACAGCCAATCGTCACTCTTCAAAATGAAATGCCAGAAGTATACCAACAATTTGTTGAAACATGTAACCTTCTTGAAGGTCATTATCAAGACATGCAAGACATTGAATTCACAGTCGAACGTGGTCAATTGTTCATTTTGCAAACGAGAACAGGTAAGCGAACAGCGCAAGCTGCGATAAAGATTGCTGTTGATTTAGTCGAAGAACAAATTATTAGTAAGAAGAAGGCTCTATTACGAGTTGATCCGGATCAATTAAATCAGCTTCTGCATCGACGAATTGATGAATCGTATGAACGAAATGCATTAGCTAAAGGCCTTCCGGCGTCACCTGGTGCGGCAACAGGGCAAGTCGTTTTTGATGCTGATGATGCAGATCGATTAGCAAAAGAGGAGAAAAAGGTCATCCTTGTTCGTCCAGAAACAACACCTGATGATATTCATGGAATTGTCGCAGCTCAAGCAACCGTGACAAGCCGAGGTGGAATGACAAGTCATGCTGCTGTTGTAGCGAGAGGAATGGGGAAAGCGTGTATTTGTGGGTGTGAATCCGTATCAATTGATTTAAAAGGAAAGAAATTTAAAGTTGGCGAAACGTTTGTTTATGAAGGCGACGTTATTACGATTGATGGATCTACAGGAGAGATATTTATAGGGGAAATTCCAATGATTGAACCACAGCTTTCTGATGAATTTCAATTACTGTTAACGTGGGCAGATGAAGAAAGAAAATTAGGGGTCCGAGCCAATGCTGATAATCCAGAAGATGCAAGGAAAGCAGTCGAATTTGGAGCTGGTGGAATTGGATTATGTCGCACAGAGCATATGTTTATGGATGCAACTCGTATTCCAATCGTGCAAGAGATGATCCTTGCTGACAGTTATGAACAACGTGAAGTGGCTCTTAGTAAGTTATTGCCAATGCAACAAGAAGATTTTGAAGGAATCTTTGAGGCGATGAAAGGTCATCCGGTAACGATTCGTCTATTAGATCCTCCTTTACATGAATTTTTGCCAGATAAAGAAGAATTACTTGTGGAAGTGACAAAGCTTCAGATGACGAATCCAGAATCTGAAGAATTAAAAGAGAAGGAATTTTTGTTACGAAAAGTACGCCAATTAGATGAATTTAACCCTATGCTAGGACACCGTGGTTGTCGATTAGGAATGAGCTATCCGGAAATTTATGTAATGCAGGCAAAAGCAATTTTCTATGCAATTGCAAAAGTAATAGAAAAAGGGACGAATGTAAAACCTGAAATCATGATTCCATTAGTAGGGCATGTGAATGAATTAAAAGAAATGCGTCAACTAGTCATCGATGCGGGCAAGCAAATTGAACAAGAAACTGGACAGAAGTTTGACTATATTGTTGGTACGATGATTGAGGTACCACGTGCAGCTTTAACAGCAGATCAAATAGCTGAAGAAGCAGACTTTTTCTCTTTTGGTACAAATGATTTAACTCAGACGACGTTTGGGTATAGCCGTGATGACGCAGAAGGAAAGTTCCTTCAATCTTATATTGAAAACAAAGTACTACCTGAAAATCCATTTACAGTTCTCGACCAAAATGGGGTCGGCAAACTAGTAGAAACGGGTGTAAGGCTTGGGAGAAAAACGAAGCCAACTTTAAAAACTGGAATTTGCGGGGAACATGGTGGAGAAAAACAATCAATTGAATTTTGTCATGAAACAGGGCTGGATTATGTAAGTTGTTCCCCTTACCGTGTACCGCTAGCTCGATTAGCAGCAGCACAGGCGATGATCAAACATGAATTAAAACAATCAGTTAATGAGCTACAAGCTCAGAAATAAGCAATTTGGGAAAAGATCTGCCTTTATGGCGGTCTTTTTCTTTTTTAAGGGGGAATAAATGTTTTACTTACCTTCTAGCAAGTTGAGCATATTTCCTAGCAAAAGAAATGGCTTAAGATGAATAATATTCCCCTAATAGGAGATGTTATCTCTGAGGTGAGGAAATTAATGGGAATCATGCAAGTATTTGATGATTGGATTGAGAAAAAAAGAGAAAAGCGAATTGCTTTTGCTGAATCACAAGGGACATGTCCAGAATGCCAGGGCAGAGGGTTTACTATGTTAGGAAGTGAGATGTATACATTACATTCATATTATGATTGCGGTGGTTGTAATGGAAGTGGTTCGTATTCTGATTGGGTCGAAACCAACTAATAAGTATGGTCAAAAATGCAGGAATATTCCTGCATTTTTTACGTAATTACGCCGAATTACGACTTATTGTTAGAAGTTTTGTCAGGTAGGAGGAAAAAGGTTAGGGACGTATCTAATATGTAACTATACAAAGATATTTTCATATTAAAAATGAGGTGAGCATATGCAAAATCAACAAACGAAGTATACGATCAAGGAGGTTTCAAAGAGCTTAAAAATTTCAATAGGGAAATTAAGAGAGTGGGAGAATATGTTTCCTGAGGCTCTTTACGTACAAAGGACGAAAACGGGAGCTAGAATGTATACGGACCATGATCTAGAAATGCTGAAGAAAATTAAGCTACTAAAAGATAAAAATATAAACGAGGAGAACGTTAAGTTTATTTTAGATATGAACAGCTCTGAGGTGGAGAGTGTAGAACAAGCGGAGGATACACAACCACAAGATCATGAATTTGTAGAGGCGCTTTTAGAGTTGCAAACGGAAACAAATGAAACACTTCAAAATTTAACAGAAACGGTTACTACGATGAAAAAAGATTTTATCGATGAGGTGAAAAAAGAATTAAAAAATGAAATGAATGCAGGTCATCATAAAACGAAATCTTTGATTCAGTCTTACTCTCATATTATCGTTGATACCGCCGAAAGTACAAAAGATGAATTATCGCAATTGAGACAAGACATTCACCGTGAGGAAGAGGAGAAGCTTTTTATTCAACAAAAGCTTGAAGAACGCGAAATGCATTTTCAAGAATTTGTTCAAGCGTATCGGGAAACAGCTGCAGCAAAGCAGAAATTTCCAAACTGGTTAGTTAATCTATTTAAGCAGAAAAAAGAGAATTCAATGGATTTTTCCTAGATTACAAATAAACAGGTTCCTTTTAGGGGCCTGTTTTTTCTATGGAGATGAAACTATTTTTCAGAAAAGTTTGTCAGGAAAACTGACAAGGTTTAACAATTATGAAAGTTGATAATATAGGATAAAACATGTATTTAAAATGTATCTTTTGATAGGGAAGTTGATTTGTAGAAAGAAAGGTTAGGGGGAGAGAGTCAGTTGTATAAAGAAACATTAGAAAAAATTAATGGAATGGCGGTAGGAAAAAGAGAGTTGTTAGAAGCAAGTTTACCAAGATTTTTAGTTTCTGCTTGTTTAGCAGGCGCCTACATAGGATTGGCCGTTGTACTAAGTTTTACAATAGGAGGAGTATTTACCGAAGTATCAGCTCCGTTGGCTTCGTTGTTAGTAGGACTCTCGTTTGGTGTTGCGTTAGTGTTAATTATTTTTGCGGGAGCAGAGCTGTTTACAGGCAACAATATGTTTTTTACCGTAAGTACGTTATCTGGAGCAACCACGTGGAAAGAAACGATCAGAAATTGGGTTTGGTGTTATTTTGGCAATTTTATGGGAGCTACATTATTTTGCGTTTTAATCTTCTTTTCAGGCGTTTTCTCAGGTATTTCCAACGATCACTTTTTAATGACGGTAGCGGCTAATAAGATGAGCTTAAGTACGTCAGAGTTATTTTTCCGAGGGGTATTGTGTAATTGGCTTGTATGTCTAGCCATTTGGTGCACGATGAGAACGCAAAATGATGCAGCTAAAATTATGATCATTACGTGGATTCTTCTTACATTTATTGTCTCAGGGTATGAACATAGCATTGCAAATATGGCGATATTAGGGTTGGCGTTAATCCATCCTAGTCCGGATACCGTAACGCTAGCAGGTTACGTCGGCAATTTAATTCCTGTAACCATTGGAAATGTTGTTGGGGGGACCGTTTTTGTTGGTGGTTTATATTGGTTCCTAAGTCCGCAACGGGTGAAGGAAAAAGCAGCAAAGAAAGAGGTTCTTGTTCGAAAATCAGTAGCTTCAATGAAATAAATATAGATGCAAAAAAGGGGAGTGGAATTTATGAGACAAAAACTAGTACTAATTGGAAATGGAATGGCCGGTGTACGTACGATTGAAGAAATCCTAAAGAACGATCCTGACCGTTTTGACATTACGATTTTTGGTGAAGAACCGCATCCGAACTATAATCGAATTCTACTATCTTCTGTTCTTCAAGGAGATACAACCGTTGATGATATCGTCTTAAATGAGTACAGCTGGTATGAGGAAAATCAAATTGAGCTTGTAACAGGGGACCCAGTTGTCAATGTAGATACAGAGAAGCAAGTGGTCGTGAGTCAAAACGGAATCAAACGTTCATACGACAAGCTCATTTTTGCGACTGGCTCGAATCCGTTTATGCTGCCGCTACCTGGTGCTGACAAAGAAGGCGTGATTGCGTTTCGTAACATAAAAGACTGTGAGACGATGATTGATACATCGAAAAAGTATAAGCGTGCAACGGTTATCGGCG